>JBLIMI010000407.1:0-4317 GCA_047638655.1 Minisyncoccia bacterium
CTGCAAATCGTCCAGTGAAACGCTGCCCTCGACGGGCTGCATCCCCAGACTCCGGGCCATTTCGAGCACCTTGCCTCTGACGATGCCGGGCAGGCATCCGCGATCGAGCCCGGGGGTCCGAAGTTCATCACCGGAGACGAGAAACAAGTTCGACACGGTCCCTTCGGAAACATCACCGTCCTGCGTTTGCTGCAAGGCTTCGTAGGCGCCTTGGGACTCCGCCTGGGCACGAGCAAGCACGTTGCGGGCGCGACCGGTGGTTTTCACATTCCCAAGCCCGCGTCCCGAGGCCTTGGTCTCTTTCGCGAGCGTCACTCGCACACCCCGCTCCGGGGGCGCTTCAAAAGGGCGGGTTGTGATCACCAAACTCACGCCTCTACCAGGTGCACCAGGAGTGACCGTCAAACGCAGGGCCGCCAACTCTTCACCAATCCGTTCAACGACCTCTGCAATTCCCTGCTCGGGGTCCAGCGTGGAAGGCAATTCGATGCCCAAAGCAGCAGCGCTCTGATGCAATCGCCGGATGTGATCCTTCACGAAGATGGCGCGACCGCTCCGGCAAAGCAACGTGTCAAAGACGGCTAGCCCCAGCAGGAAGCCCGGGTCCTCGGCCGAGATCGCGGGTGTTCCCGGTGACAGGAACTCGCCATTGAGCCAGGTGGGCCAGTCCCGCAGAGTGCTCATGAGTTCATCGCTGTGGGCTCGAGGATGCCGGAAGTGTCCAGCTTGAACCCCAGGGCCTGCGCCAAGCGCGCGCCCTTGATCAACGTCTCGCGGTCTTCCGCCTGCGGCTGGGAACTCCAGGTGATGCCACCGCCCACGTGAAAGCGCGCACACCCGCTCGCTTCAACCCCTGCGCGCTTGGGCCTCCATTGGATGGTGCGAATCAAAATGTTGAAGCAAGCATTGCCTTGGGTGTCCAGGAAGCCAGCGGAGCCTGTGAAGTAACCCCGCCCTTCCGTTTCCAACTGTCCGATGGCCAGCATGGATCGCAACTTGGGCGCACCGGTGATCGACCCTCCTGGGAAAACGGCCAGCAGAGCGTCCAACGCATCCCTGTCGCGGGCCAAGTCGGCCCTCACATCAGCCATCAAGTGATGGACGCCAGCGTAGGAGCGCAACTGGGGGAACGCGTCGACTTGCACACTTCCGATGCGTGCGACACGACCGAGATCATTGCGCATGAGATCCACGATCATCGCCAACTCCGCACGGTCCTTGACGCTCGCGAGTAGTTGCTTGCCCAGTCGAGTGTCTTCGAGGGGATCTGGGCTGCGCGCTTCCGTGCCCTTGATCGGACGGGCGAGAAGTTTCCCTGCGTGCACATCGAGCAAGAGCTCGGGCGAAGCCGACAACAACGCGCCTTCTTCGAAGCGCAGGTACGCCATGTAGGGCGCGGGGTTCACCCGTCGCAAATCGAGGTAAATGTCGAGCGGATTCCGGTTCGTTTCCGTTTCGAAGGGATGGGCCAGGTTGGCCTGGTAATACTCGCCCAGGGCAATCTCTTGGCGCGCGCGCTCCACCCTGGCGCAGTGCTCGACGCTCGATACACGCCGCTCCAGTGGATGGTTGATTCCCGAAGCCCGCTGCACTTCTTGGGGGCCGCGACACTCTGCAGCGAGATCCAGTAGCGCCTTGCGTTCGCAAGCGCTGCGCTCAGCACTGGTCACCAGGTAGGCCTGTTGCGCGCGGTGGTCGAAGACAAAGAAGTCGGTGTAGAAACCGCCCACGATCGGAGGGAGGCACCAGGGATCTTCGGGCAAGTCCTGATCTTCACCATGCACGCCAAGGTCGTAGGCCAAGGCGCCCATGAAGCCACCTTGGAACGGACCCGGAAGAGAGGTCTCTCGGCAGGGCGCGTCCGCTCGCAAGTACGCCCGTAGTCCCGCCAAGCTCGAGGGCAAGGGCGCCAAGTCCTGGCGCGGATCAAAGGCAATCCAACTCCAGTTCCCGGGCTCACCGGCGGCGCTGTCCAGCGCCAACAAGGATCGCCGCCCCTGGAGCCTGTGCAGCAGACTCGCGAAGTCCGGCGTGGTGCTCAGGCGAGCGACTTCGAGGGTCGGAAGGAGGGCCGTGGATTTCACCCGCCCATTGTGAGCCCCGAGCCAGTCAGCACACACCCTTGGAGCACTAATTTTGCCTCGCCCAGGTGGGCCAGCGGCGCTCTCCAAGGCGGACGAGGACCCGAGTATGCCCTTGGCTTCTCCCTTCCAGCCACGTACAAGTCCTGGGTGCAGAACAAAAAATCCCCCAGTGTTTTGGGCCTGGTCTTCCTGACCGTCTTCATCGACCTGATCGGCTTCTCGATCATCTTTCCGATCTTTCCGCAGCTGCTCGAACACTACGTGCAGCTCGAAGGGGCGGATAGCCTGATCGGCAAGCTCCAGAGTTTCCTGGTGGAGCTAACGGGCAGTCGCGAGGGCGCAGATTTTGCCGTGGTGACACTTTTCGGCGGCATCCTGGGATCGATCTATTCCCTGCTGCAGTTTCTGTTCGCACCCTTTTGGGGGCACATTTCCGACCGCAACGGTCGCCGCTCAGCGTTGATGTTGACCCTGGCAGGAACCGCCATCTCTTACGTGCTGTGGTTCTTCTCGGGGTCGTTCATGATTCTGGTGGGCGCGCGCATCTTGGGTGGAATCATGGCCGGCAACATCTCGATTGCCTCGGCCGCCGTGAGCGACACGACCAGTGGTGCGGACCGCGCCAAGGGCATGGGCATCGTTGGTATGGCCATCGGATTGGGCTTCGTCGTCGGGCCGGCCATCGGCGGGCTGTCTGCCTCCTGGAACGTGCTTGAGGTTTGGCCCGAAGGCGAACAATACGGTGTCAATCCTTTCTCCGGTCCGGCACTGATTGCGTTCTGCTTGGCCGCGCTCAACTGCCTGTGGGCCATTCGCAAGTTCCCCGAGACCTTGCCCCCCGAACGCCGGGGCGTGAACCCTCACACGCGAACACTGATGCCCTTCCGCGCCCTGCGCGACATGAAGTACCCCGGCGTGCGCCGGACCAACTTCATCTCGTTCCTCTACCTCGCGGCCTTTAGCGGAATGGAGTTCACCCTGACCTTCCTGGCGGCGGAGCGCTTTGACTTCGGACCCCACGACAACATGTGGATGTTCGTTTTCGTAGGCTTGATGATCGCTCTTGTTCAAGGCGGAATTGTTCGCCGGCTGGTGCCACGGGTCGGCGAGCGCAAGGTGGCCAGCTACGGACTCGCCGCCCTGGTACCCGGATTTTGCCTGGTGGGCTTTGCTCCCAATGTGGCCATTCTCTATCTGGGCCTGGGCTTCATGGCCACCGGTAGCGCTCTCGCCATGCCCTGTTTCTCGGCACTGGTTTCGCGCTACTCTCCCGACCAGGTGCAGGGACTCGTGATGGGCTCCTTTCGCTCCGTGGGTGCCCTAGCTCGGGCCGTGGGGCCCCTTTTTGGCGGGGTTTTGTACTGGCTGCTCGGAAGCCAGGCCCCCTACGCAGCAGGAGCTTTGGTGATTCTGGTGCCCCTTTTCATGACCCTCAAGCTGCCCGACGTTCCCGAGTCAGAGCCAGGAGCCCAAGCAGCCTGAAGCCAGGAGGCCCCTGCGGCCGATAGAAAGGGCATGAAACAACAACCTCTTCTGCTCTCGATTCTGGGCGCCGCCACCTTGCTCTCGCTCACGGGTTATGCCCAGAAGAACCAGGACGCGAAAACCCTCGAGGAGCGAGTCCAAGGCCTGGAACAGGAGTTGGCAGGTCTGCGCGAAAGCTTCGGCGGTTTGACGGAATCGTCGGAAAAAGCCGCCAGTCAAATGGACGGCATCTCGGTCTACCTGCAGTCCCAGGCAAAGAGCGCCAAGCAAATGCAGGGCACCCTGGCACAGGCGGAAAAGCTGGGTTTCATTCCCGGCATCAACTTCTCCTCCAGAGAAACCCTGCTCTCCGGTTGGCGCGCCCAACTTCAAACACAGCAGCAGGGTGTACCCGGTGCCACCCCGGTCAAGGAGAGTGAGCCGACGCGCGGGCGCAGAAGCAGTCGGCAACGGCGTTAGGGATTCCACCGGAGCCCGGGGAACGCTACGGTGTCGCCGTGGACATCCCCGAGCACATCGATCGCTTTCTGCGACATCTAGGCGCGACTCGAGGCGCGTCCGAACACACGCTCAAGGCCTACGGCAGAGATCTGGCGGACCTGGCGAACTTCCTGGAAGGCGCCCAAATCAGCGACCCCTCGAGCGTCAACCCGCGGGTCTTGCGCCGCTACCTGGTCGAGCTTGAGGATCGCAAACTGGCCTCCGCTAGTGTGCAACGCAAACTCTCCTCGGTCCGTTCGTTCTTCCG
>JBLIMI010000408.1:0-4314 GCA_047638655.1 Minisyncoccia bacterium
GGATTCGACCCTGGTCATCGTCTCCCGTTCGGTACTCATCGTGGGCACGATCGCGATGGCTTTTCGGGTGGATCCGCTGACGTCGGCAGTGGTCCTTCTATTGCTTCCCTTGATCGTCTTGGCCGTCAGGCTGATCGCGAAACGATTGACCATGGCCGTGCGCAAACAGCGCCGTAAGGAAGGCCGCATGGCGGATTTTCTGCACGAAGCAATGGCTGCCAGCTTGCTTCTGCAATCCCTGGGCCGCTCCACCGAGACCGCCAAGTCCTTTGCCAAGAGCAATCGCTCAGCGGCCCGAGCGGAAATGAAAGCCGCACGCATGGCCGCGGTCATGAGCGGCTCTGTGGAGAGTTTGCTTGGGGTCTCCGTGGCAGTGGCGCTGGGACTTGGAGCCTGGCGCACGCTGCAGGGCGAACTCTCGCTGGGCGAATTGACCGTGTTGCTCTCGTATGTGCGCACCCTTGCCAAGCCAATCCGCTCCGCCGCCAAACACGCTGACAAGATCGCCAAGGGCAGTGCATGCGGTGAACGCATCCTGGAAATCCTCGATGAGAAAGTGGACCTGGTTGACCCCACTCACCCGTCGCCGATTCCATCCGAGGTGGATTCCCTGGAACTGCGGAACATCTCCTACACCTACCACGATGGCACGCTGGCGCTCTCCGATGTGAACGTGACTCTTCGCGTTGGTGAGCTTTGTGCGCTCTTCGGACACAGTGGCGCTGGCAAGACCACGCTGGCCGCCCTGGCTGCGCGGATCTTTGATCCCAGCGCAGGAGAAGTATTGCTGGGTGGAGTGGACGTGCGTGAATTCCGAATTCAAGAATACCGCGACGTGCAAGCCTATGACCTGCAGGAACCCATCCTGTTCGGCGAGACCATCCGCGAAAACCTGTTGCTTGGTCTTCCCAGTGCTAGCGATGAAATGTTGCACGCTGCCTGCGAACTCGCGGCCGCGGATACCTTCATCGCCTCGCTGCCCGACGGACTGGAGACCGTGCTCGGATCGAGCGGAGTCGGGCTCTCGGGAGGCGAACGGCGGCGCCTGTGCCTTGCGAGGACTTTCCTGCGGCCCGCCAAGCTCGTGATCGTCGACGAGCCTTTTCTCGGTCTGGACGGGACCAACGCCGCGCGTGTGCGCGAGTCGCTGCGCGAACTCGCCCGCGATCGCATCGTGCTTGTCATCACCCACGAGACGCGAGAACTCGGCGACTTCGACCAGCTTCTCTTCCTCGAGGATGGTCGTGTGACGGTGAAGGAAGAGTCTTCGCTCAAGTTCATCCAATGACCCTCCTTTACGAATCCACCGTCGACGAGCTCCTGACGCATCTGGGCAGAAACGCTAGCCGGGAAGACGTCTTGCGCGTCGATCCAGACAAGAGCGGAGCCCTGCTCATCCAGGTGCAGCGGGCCCAGGGGCTGGTGTGGTATCGGTGCGCCCAGGACAAGCAGATCGAGCGACTCGAGTTAGCCGCGGACAAGAAGCTCCCCGGCGGCCCCCACTTCTCTAACCTGCTCAAGCTAGGCAGCGCGACGCTCCTAGGCTGGCGCCCTGGAAAGCGCGCCACGCTACTGCTGAAGGACGATGCCGGCGAACGCATTCTGAAGGCGTACCGCCGTGGACGTTCCGTAGATGCGAATTGTCGATATGGTCTCGCGCAGCAAGCCGCTGCGGGAAGCTGCCTGCAGGTGCCACGCCCCCTCGGCCACGATCAAGAGACGGAACAAATCGAAATGTCCGTCGTTCCCGGTGAGCCCCTGAGCTTGCAGCTGAGCGAAGCGGATCAGTTCTTCCGCCTGGGCCACGGACTACGTCACCTTCAAGCCGGCGCCCCCCACTCATCCCTCGCGCGCCATGACCGCGATGCGGAACTCACTCTGCTGGAAGATCTTTCGCAGCGCGTACTCGCCCTGCGCACCACGCTGCCGCTTGGCTGGTCAGAAGCAATCTTACGGCTCAAGCAAAAGCTGCCTCGTTCCCGCTCCGAGGGGTTGGTTCTGACCCACCGGGACTTGCACGACGGTCAGATCCTCGTCATGGACGGAAGCATCGGCCTGCTTGATTTCGACCTCCTATGCCTGGGAGACCCGGCTCTGGACGTGGCCAATTTGACGGCCCATTTGCGCCTGCGAGCCATCCAGGAATTGCCCGGAACCTCCGAACAAGTGGCCGAACAACTCGGGCTCTCCTTGCTCGACGGTTTGGATCGAGCCAGCGATGACGGGTTCCTTGAAAACCTGCGCTTCTACCAAGCCACGAGCTTCCTGCGCCTCGCTCTGGTCTACTATTTACGCCCGCGTTGGACTGACGTGTGCCCGCCCCTCGTTTCGCTTGCCTCCCGCTGCATCCATGAGATGGCGACTTCTTAGCCTGCTTTTGGTCACGCTCCTCCCGGGGCTGAACCACGCCAGCCCACAATCCCCCGAGCAACAAGAGCCACAGGAGGAAGTCTTGGCAGAGCAGATCCTGGTAGGTCACTGGATCCTGGCCAAAGGCGAGTACTTGGGCAGTGGTGATTTCCAAGCAGATGAGATCGAACTGCTCGAGCCCACCAGCAGCGAGACGTTGGTGGGGCATGTCGACCGTGTCTTCCCGAACCAAGAGCGCTTCTGGGTCAACGGCCAGGTCGTGCGGGGTTCCTCCAAGATGAATTGGGGCGGACTCTCGATCCATGAAATCGAAGGCAAGTTGGTCAAGGTCAAGGGCCACTACCGCGGCCCGCTTAACTTCTCTGCACGCTCCATCAGCTTGCGCCAAAAGGGCCGGTCCTCGGTGGAGGGTCGTGTCGACCACATCCGCGAAACAGAGCGCGGTCGCGAGGCCATCGTGCTGAACGTGCGAGTGTTGCTTCCGAGCGATGTCGATGTGATCGCGGAAATCCCCATCGAGGGGCTGGAGTTGGCGCCCCTCGAGCACAGTACCGCCTCCCCTGACCGCCTCTACCAGGAACAACTCGAGGACGCAATTCCGGGCACCGTGCACTTGACGGACACCTTGCGCTTCGGAGCCATCCTGGAAACCAATTCCACCATCGAGGACAACTACAACCTTAACGACAAGAAGCCCCGCAATCGTACCGAACATCAACCATCACTGACCGCTGAACTGCGTTGGCAACCCACACCCAAGATGTCCGGCCTCTTGCGCGGGCGTGGCAGCTACCGCTACCGCACCGAACAGTCACGACCCGACAGGGAGCTGGATGACGCCCGGCTCAGCGAGGCCTGGCTCAACTGGATCGACCTCTTTGGAGTCGGAATCGAGCTGCAGGTGGGGCGCCAAGACTTCGATGACCCACGCGAATGGGTTTACGATCAGAACCTGGATGCCGTGCGCACCGTCTGGAACCACGAGAGTGTTCGTCTCGAGTTATCCGCTAGCACCAATCTGACGAATGGCACCGAGTTCGATCGACACTCGAACAACTACATCGCCTACCTCTCCAACAACAATCGAAAAAAGCACCTCGGCGCATACATCGTCGATCGCAGGGACGCGCGCGTTCCGCGCTCTTACCCGATTCACTTTGGCGTGCGAGCATTGGGCGACTGGATACCACAGAGTGAATCATGGCTAGAGTACAGCGTGCTGCGCGGTTACACGGAGGACATGAACTTGGAGAGCTGGGCTTTCGATGTAGGCAGTACCTGGTCTCCGCCCTCCCTAGAGCCCTTCTATCTCAGCGCCGGTTTCGCTTACTCCACTGGCGATGACCCCTCAACACCGGAAGTCAATGAAGGCTTCCAACAGACGGGCTTCCAGGACAACAATGGCAGACTCGGCGGCGTCACCTCCTTCCGCTACTACGGTGAACTCGTGGATCCAGAGCTATCCAACTTGGGTATTCTGACCCTGGGGTTGGGCATGCGTCCGACCCGAGACAGTTCCCTGGATCTGGTCTACCACGACTACCGGCTAAGCGAACTGACCACCAAGATGCGAGACACCCAGCTAAAAAATCAGCCCAACGGAGTGGGCCAGGGCTATGGAGAGGAACTCGACCTGATCCTGGGGGTCCGGCGCCTGCAGGGCTTCGACATCAAGTTTGTGCTTGGTTACTTTCGACCCGGAGATGCCTTTACAGGCGGGGACGATGCGTTCCTGGCCTCATTCCGTTTGCGATACCGTTTCTAGGCTCACGACACATGACCATGAATCCGTTCACTCGAATGTTCCCCTTCGCGCTGCTGCTCTCGGTCAGTGGATCTTGTGGCGAGCAATCTCCCACGGCTGGAAAGCGCCAAAACGTGATCTTGATTTGCATGGACACCGTGCGGGCAGATCACATCGGCGCCTATGGCTACAAGGACCAC
>JBLIMI010000409.1:0-4302 GCA_047638655.1 Minisyncoccia bacterium
AATTCCGTTACCGTTGCAATCGGGTGCCAGGCTCTCGTCGATGGAAGTCAGGAAGACAGCGCCTCCGATGGCATCGCCGCCGCCCGCAGGCAAGACCAAGGCTTGCGCAGTGAAGGAGCGCCAATTGCCAGCCGGCAAGTCAAAGGTCTCAAGTTGAAAGTCCGCTTCACCGCTGGCATCGAGCAAGATTCCTGCGCCCCATTCAAGGTAGTTCGGAAACCGCACGAGACGAACGCCATGGGGATCTGCGGAGAAATCAAACAGCGACTCCCGACCAATGGCAAGGAACACGCGATCACCGGGAACCCCTGCCACGTGCAAATTGAATGGATCACCGTCGGCGACCAGTGAGCGCTCGACCGTCAGGCTTCTCCGAGTTCCAGGAACCTCGTCCAACTGGCCCCCTTCGAAGAACAGTCCTGGACCAGGATCCCCTGGATTTGAAATGGCAAACCCGCCAGCACCACCAGCGTAGGTGTTGTTCAATAGCCGAGCAGCGGTCCCGAGTTCGACCCAGATCCCAGCACCGCCATCGCCGCCGCCGGTGACGACGACATCGCTTGCCATGCCACCATCACCACCTTTGAAAAAGGTGCCGGATGCAAACATCCCCAAACCGCTGACGTGGTAGCCGTCGCCTCCGTTGCCACCTTGCGTTCCAGCCTCACCTCCTTTTCCGCCAAAGCAGCGACTGTCGTAGATGGCGACCGCAGAGTTTTGGCTCCACAAGCCGCGGCCACCGGCTCCACCGTCGCCGACAAAACCATTGTGGTCACCGGCGCCGTTTCCGCCGGTCAGATCGCAATCCAGGAAGACCACGTTCGAACAGGCCGTGACGTGCACACCATGGCCACCGACCGTAAAATAATCTGCTCCCATGTCGTCCGGTCCGCTTCCGCCGCGAAAATCGCAACCAAAGAAGTGCACGCCGCCCGCATTCATCTGAAGAAGGACCCCGGTTTCATTCGGGACAGGATAGGCGTTCTGCCTAGCCCGCACTCGTAGGCCGTCCAGCCGTACGCGCGAATTGGCGGCTAGATTGCGAATGACAATCTGCCCCTGAATTTCGTGGACCACACCGGGCAGACTGACAAGCGTCAAGGTCTTGCCATCGATCACAAAACCTTCGTACACGTCACCCGCGATGAGCAACGTGTCCCCCGCGGAAGCAGCGTCCACTGCCCCTTGGATCGTGGGATAGAGAGCTCCTGGCGACTCCAAGATTTGGACATCCGCGTGAAGCGCAGAGCTTCCTAGTGCGCTCGCGAGGGCGACGGCGACGATGCGCAACCCTGAAGGGATTGGGAATCCGAGAGTCCGGTGCATGGTTGGCTCCGTAGTTGAGTTCTTGCTGACGCGAGATGGCAGGCAGGAGAGGAATGACAGCCACCCGGCTCATCATAGTCTGCTTGCGACACTTGTAGGTGGTCAACACGCCATGGGCCGTTTCACGAAAATGACAAATGACCCGTTTTGCTAGGCATTGAGGCCATTGCGCCCTGCCCAGCCCCATCCCCCCCCCTCGACCCGGCTCATCCCCGCTGCGGATTAGGCTTGGTGCCCTTCCAGCAAACTTCCCAGCAGCCGCCAAGATCCTGCAGGTGAGTATCTGAGCCGTCGGCGCCATTTCATCGCCACGGCTCCCATGGCAAGCTCGCCCCATGGACAATGTTGCTCACAGTCTTTGCGGGGCCGCCTTGGCGCGCGCCGGCCTGGTCCGCCAAGGTCCACTCGTCACCGCAACTCTCATTGTCGCCGCCAACGCTCCCGATGTGGACGCATTGCTGTACATCTTTGGAGACTCCACTGACGCACTCATGCATCGCCGAGGTTGGACCCACGCACTGGCGCTGTTCGTCCTCCAAATTCCCTTGCTTGCATTCTTGTTCCACCGCTTGGGCCGGCGCCACGCGCGACGCAAGGGAACTGAAGAACCCTGCTGGCGCTCTCTGTTGCTGGCGTCCACATTGGGCTACCTCTCGCATCTTGGGCTTGATTTGCTCAACACCTACGGCGTCCGCTTCCTGCTGCCGTTCGATGACACATGGTTTAGGGGAGACATGGCCTTCATCGTCGACCCCTGGATGTGGTTGATGTTCGGGGCAGCTACGCTTTGGGGAGGTGGCGTCCGCAAGGCTGGCTATGGCTTGTGGGCAGTACTGACCGCACTCGGCGTGCTAGGAATGCAATCCCGGTCCGTCCCCACCCCGGCCATCGCACTCTGGGTGGGAGCGATGCTTCTGTGTGGCATTGGTCGCGCCCTCAAACACGCTAACTCCACAGCATCTAGAGCTCTACTCGTCCTGGTTGCGTTTTACTTGGTTGGACTGAAAGCGGCAAGCCATGCAGCGCGAGAGCGCGGACTACGCACGGTTCAACAAGCGACCTCAATCGTGGACCTGGACTCCACGGTCAATCCCGCCCCTGCGATTCCCTGGCGAGCCAATGTGGTCGTCGCCACTCCGGAGACCATCCATCGGGTGCCGATCAACCTCTTTCGTGACTCCAGCCTGGACACCATCACCCACTCCCTACAGCGGAACCTGAGTGATCCGCTCTTGCCGTCACTGGAAGAAACGCGCGAATTCCGCGCGTGGAAACGCTTCGCACGTCACCCGTTCGTGGAGCGCCATGGAAGCCAGATCATCCTGGGCGATGGCCGCTTCAGTTACGGCGGGCCAAACGGTTGGGCTAGCTTCGTCCTTCCGATACCTTGAGGGTGGTCCAGATGAGTGGCGGCACTGTCACTTGTTGCATATCGTGAACCCGCCACTCTCGGTAGGGGCCCCGGCGTCCCAACGACCGAAATCAGTGGCGCAGATTCGAGTCCATCAGCTATGCTCGAAGCATGATGCACCACGCTCGAGTTCGATGCCTTCTCTTTGCGCTGCTACTGAGCACCAGCCAACTTGGTGCTTGTGGAAAAGCGAACGTGCAGGCCACCCGATCGAGTGTATTCCAGGTCAGCGTCGACCTCCCCGAGCGAGGCTGGATGAGTTCCGTCACGTACGAGCACACAGACTTTGGCGCGCGCCTGACTCTTGATGGTGCCGTTTTCGAGTTGCTTGACGGTCAGGCTTACCGCATCGATTGGGAGGAACTTGGACTGTCAGGGCTCACCACTTCGACATCCAAGGTTTCCTATGCCAGTACCAAAGAATCGCAAGGGGGGTTCTTCACTGTCATGGGCAAGCCTGTCGAAATCCGGGACGACACTTTGCTATGGGGCAGCGAATCTCTTGGCACGGTGAGCGAGGGCGATGTCTTTGTAGTGGACGCTGAGGGTTTGCAAGCCGCGGTCAATTGAGCCGGACAAGGGCGTGGGTCACTCGTCGAGAGCAGTGAACTTGACGTCGTGCAACGCCATCTGACACTCGCTGTTCTGAACTGCGCTGACGCCAAAGAAGACATCCCCCTCAAAGGCCTCTTGAAGGTCGAGGGCTAACGACTGCTGCGGACGGGGTTGGCCTTCTGCCCAGACGCGCAACTCGACCGCCTTGCCCCTGAGGGTCAAGTCCACATTGAGCACACCCGCGATGCCATCGATGACATCTTCAACATAGAGTTCTTCGTGGCTGGCGCCCGCACCATGACAATAGGCCTGGAAGATGAGTGCTCCATTGCTGGCCGTCCGCAACGTGACCCGCATCCCCGCTTGAGAGTCCACGTTGGAGGAGATCCACACTCTGCCTCCCGGGTGCCCCGGCTTCGAAGAAGTGCTGAATTGGGCTCTTACGGTCAAGCCCACTTTGCCCATTTGAACTGAATGGTAGGCACTCGAGGCCCACGAGAAAGAGCCTTCCGTTCCTCTACAAACCAGGCTTCCCGCTTCGATGCCGCAAATGGCCATGGAGGGTTGAATGCGGGGGAAGGTGGTTGGAACCCCAACGCACTTCATCCAATCACCACCCAGTTCGGGTCCATCGGGGCGATTAAAGTCGTCATGCACCCCGCGCTTCGCCGCGCTTCGCTGAATCGCGGGTGGACGGCAAACAATCCGGAATCCTAAATCGGCAGCGGCTTCATTGGAGCGTGCAACAACAGAGGTGCTTGTGATGTCCCCGAAGTCGTAGCTAGCACTCGAACCGCCGCAGACTGCGCTTTGCCCACGAATCGCACCATAAGCATCTACACAGGCCTCCACAGCAGACCCAGCCATGTCGTGGATTCCAAATGGCGAGACATCGACGGGCGCGCTCCCTACCGGGACCGATTTGGGACGCGCGCGGGTGTCGGCTTGATTCAAGAACGTGTTGGGTAGATCCACATCACGGCCCATCCCCCAGGGAAAGGTGCGCGCAT
>JBLIMI010000410.1:0-4291 GCA_047638655.1 Minisyncoccia bacterium
GGGGATCTTGCCGAGCCGATACCTCAATCCGTCGGCAGATCGGCCCGCGGTTTCCGATGACATTCGCGGGCAGTTGGTACGCGGCGCTTTGACCTCAGTTGCATTCATCGAGCTCGACATTTACGAACCGATCAAGAACCCCAAGCAAGAGTTCAATTTTCCGGTGCCGCCAGAGACGATTCACACGGTGCCGTCCACGTTCAAGAGTCTTGAACGTGGACTCGGGGACGCCATTGAGAGGTGGCCCGAGGTGGTTGATGGCGCCGTGAGTGTTCTCACAAAATTGGATGCAGCGCTCGGCGCCATCGACTTTGTGAGCCTCAACCGGGAGTCCATTGATGCACTCTCCGCGACCGAGGCGTTGATGGTCGAATTGACACAGTCGCCTCTCGTGGATCGGAATTCGGAATTGGTGATTTCGATGGTGGCGAGCTTGGAAGAGTTCCGGGCCTTGGCCGCCCAACTAAGTGGGCCGAAGGGTGATGTGGATCGAGCCGTCAACAGTTTTGTCGGCGCCGCTGACGCCTTCCAAGAGGACTTCGCCGGGTCTGATATTCCCGCAGCTGTGGCTGCCGTGGAGCAAGCGGGGACCGGGCTATCCGCCAATAGTGGAGAGCTCAGTCGAGTCCTGCTCGACTTGCGACGGAGCCTCGACGAAGTGAGCGCGACGCTCTCCTCGGTTCGCGGCATGTCCGACATATTGGCCCGCGATCCAGGTGCCCTGCTGTACGGCCGGACGCCGAAAGGTCCGTTTGGAAAGCAGTGAGAACGCTCCCGATCGGGGAGATGGACCAGAAGACTGGTCCCCTTGTGTCTCAACTTCTATCCTCTGCTCTCCTCCCATCCCTCTTGGCCCTTACGAAGAGACTGATCGATTGAAGCCCGCCCTGCTTGCCCTCGCCACTTTGGCTGCCACTCTCACCGGCTGCCTTTCCAAGAGTGAAGTGGCCACGACTCACTACTTCCGGCCCAAGTTGGTGGAGATCACTGAGGCGGATAGCTTGGGCACGAGGCCCCTGCGATTCGACGGGATTCATCAGCCGCTAGCGATCAACTCGTTCATGACCTGGCGCGTCTCCGAGACCGAATTGGGCCTGGACGAACAGAACGTTTGGGCACGGGAGCCGGGCGAATTACTTGAAGAGCACCTGCGGGACTTGCTCTTTGGGGTGGGTGGCTTCCGCGACTCGACGGGAGTCGGGGCCCCGACCTTGACAGTTCAGTTGACGGTTTTTGAGGGGGATGTTTCAGGGCCTGAAGCGCTGGCCGTGCTCGAATTGATCGTGGACCTGGATGATGGCAACGACGTTCATCACCGGACGCGTTTGCGAGTCGAAGAGCCCATTCAATCGCGGACTGCAGCCGGCCTGGCAGCGGGCATGGGGCCGGCCATAGGTAGCGGAGCCGACCGTTGCGCTCGCTGGTTGCGCTCGAAATTGAGCGGGCGCTAAGGCTCGACCTGCTTCGTCGCAGCTGCGACTAGCGCGCCGTTCCCTTACGCGCAGAGCGCAGCAGCTTGCCGAGGTTCTTGGTCTCCCACTTCACGGCGCGTTCGTAGTCAACGTAGCTCTTCTCGCGGGCAAGGAAGCGAGGGCCGTGATGGAGCGTTCGTTGGCTTTCGCCACTGCGCTCGGAAGGCAGGACCGCGTGCAGGTGTTCGTGGAACAGCACGTAGCGTACGAACCAACCCGGCACCTTGGCCTGGTCGAGCACGGGGTGGATGCGAATCAAGTGTTGGCCAGGATGAAAGCTACCCAGCTGAATCGACTTACGGGCTTGGCTCTTGCCGCGCTTGCCCCAGGTCAATTTGGGAGCCTTCAAGTGCTCTCCGAACTCGCCGCAGAGCTCACTTTCCAGCAGTTCCAGCGTCAAGCGAGACAAGTCGTGGATGTCTCCAGATGTCTGCTGGGAGATTTGTCTAGGGGATCGTGCGGGCAACGCCCGCAGGGCGAGCTCGGTCCAACTACCCAGTTCCCGTGAAGCTCGCCGTGCCCGTCCTCCCACTCGAATCCAACTCGCCAGGTCAGCGCGAATCTCCGGCGGGGCCTCGCGAAAGATGCTGTGCAGTCGCACCACCCACCCCTTGCGTAGGGCCGGATTCGCCCGCAATTCCTCGCGCTTGGCGTGGCGCAGTTGGATTGGGCAGCTACGCGCGCGGGTGAACTCCACCTTCACCGCGTAGCCAAGGGTGGCGGAGAGCTCCGCCTCCCAGTCCGTGGTTCCTAGCTCCAACTCAGGAGTCAATCTTCAGCTCAAAGTGCTGGGATTCCCCGTCCTTAATCTGGACCGGCTGCACGTTGTCGAGTTCGTTGCTGAAGGCTTGCAAGAAGTTGGAAGCCGAGTTGGTAGGAGCTGCAGAGAGCTTGTACTTACCAGGGAAGATGTTCTTGATGCTGTAAGTGCCGTCACCACCCGCCGTGATCTCGTAGGTGTGGGGGAGGCCTTCGCCGCCGCTGGCCGGGTTCAGGCGAACTTTCGCACCCATCACTGGACGACCGGCCAGGTCGATCACGGTGCCGTTGATTTCACCGCCCCGAATCAACTGGATGTTGCCGACGTTGGTGTCCTTGCCCTCCGTGACGAAAACGTCTTGGAGAGTGGCTTCGCAGTAACCCGGCGCGCGCACGCGCAATTGGTAGGTCTCGGGGCGCAGGCTGTCGAGCTTGAACTTGCCCTGACCGTTGCCATTGCCGGCAGTAGGGGTGATGTTCGTGGGGAATTGATTGCCCAGGGCCCGGTCAAAGAGGCTGTTGGTCCAGGTGTTGTCGTGAGTCGTGATGCGGGGACGCGAGACCGGCTTCCCCTCTGCATTGAGCACGCTGCCTGAGATCGAGCCACCCGCGGTGAGGTGAACCACCACTCCGTTCATCGGTTGCCCGACTGTGAAGCGAAACTCCTCGGAGAAGCTCGGGGAGTAGCCCGGGGCGGTCGCCTGGATGAGGAAGGTGCCAGTGCTGCCGCACTCGATGCTGAAAGATCCGTCCGCCTCGCTGAGCGTAAGGGGCTTGCCGATGGCGGAGGTGACTGTGTTGCCCGGGTGGGTTTGGCGCAGTTGCACCACGTAAGGAGTGGGAGCGGGGCCACTGGCGGCGACGACTCGGCCATTGACGAGTCCTTGAACTGCCAACTCGATGATCAGAGAAGCTGCACCCGTCTTGACGCGGTTCTCATTGCCGGGCCGAAAACCCTTGGCAGTGACCGCGACGTTGTATTGGCCTGCTGCGACGTTCTTCAGGCAGAACTCGCCATTCTCGTCCGCGAAAATCTCGTCGCGGCAGTGTCGACTGCTGTTGGATGTGCTGATGGCGAGCACCTTGGCGCCAGGTACGGGCTTGCCAATGCGGCTGATGACCTTGCCGCAAATCATCTCTGCGATCTCGAGGGTCAGGTCCATGGTCAAGGGCTCTTCACCCCGGAAGACGAGGCTGCCTTTGACTTGGTTGGCGTAACCCTCTGCTTTCACGTTCAGCGTGCGGTTGCCTGCAGGTACGTTGGGGATTATGTAGTGACCCGCAGCGTTGGAGACGGTGCTCAGGCTGTCTGCGGCGGGGTTGCCATCCATGCGAGCGAACATGCCGTCGAGCCGCATGACGGCTCCAGGAACGGCGTTGCCAGCGTTGTCCAGAACGGTGCCAGAGAGCGAGGCGCCGACCGTGAGTAGAATCGGTTGCAGATTGACGTCGCCGGAAGTGTTGACTACCAAGTTGGGGCGTTCTGCCTGGCTGTAGCCCTCTGCGTTGGCTTCGATGGCGTAGCGATCGTAGGGCTCGACGTTGACGAAGATGTACTTGCCGTCTTTGTTCGTTGTGGCGAACAGATCCTGGGAGCGATCCATTGCCTCGTTGATGAACAGCATGCCTGCCAGTCCACCGCGGGTCAGGGTGACCGAAGCTGCGGCGAGGGGTTCGTGGTTGGAGTTCAGAACGAGCCCGCTCACGACGTTGTCGTATTGCTCTTTGCCCGTGGGGGCTGCGACCACACGTTCGCCTGTGGAGCCGGTGGGCGTTACAGATTCGCGTACATTACGATCAGGATTAGCAAGGGAGCCAGAGTTTCCCTGTGGGGCATCCACGGGCGTCGAGTCCTGAGAAATCGACTCGACCGACTGGTCCTCGGTTCCACTGCCTCCACCCAGATTATTGATCGCGAAGAACAAGCCGGCGACGGCGACGATGACGATTACGAGAACTCCGAGGGGCTTCATGGCGATGGCCGATGGCAGGGGGTACCTGCCGGATCTGTTCGGGTACGGGGAAAGAAGAGAATGAGTCTGAAAAGAGAGCGGACGGGT
>JBLIMI010000411.1:0-4289 GCA_047638655.1 Minisyncoccia bacterium
ACCCCAGGCTTAGCATTCGAGTCGGCAAAAAATAGTCTGAAGAACCGACCCTACCTCGGAAATACTTGCTGACGAATTGGCCAGCAGGTACGCATAAGCCATTAACAAAATTCGGGCCTCCAAACCCAACCAACCAGCGGTGGAGCCCCCCTTTTTGTCTGCAGCCTGCGGCTGCTGGCACTATTTCGCCACGGGCGGCTGGTAAGTGTGCGACGCCGTATCGATGAAAGAGCCGAGCGAACCATTCCGTAACACCTCCCACCTTCGGACCTCCAATTGCCCCGTGTATCCACTACAATCGGCCCCATGGTCGGCACCCGGCTCCCTTCTTCTATCCACCCCCCCTCCAAGCTTCCCCTTTTGGAAATCCTAACCACTAATCCCGCGTGACAAGTTTTGGAAAAGCGCTCCGCGAGCTTCGGCGAGGCGGGACCATTGCACGACGCGGCGGGCTCGCCGCTGGTTGGACCTTCTTTATGGAAGAGGTGGTGCGCAACGGGTGGATCCGAGCGCGGACTCTCGGTGGCTATGGCAATAGCTCCTCCGGGGTCGAGTGCAATCTGTGTGGGTGGCGCGGTCCGCAGTTTCTGACCCACTGCGCGATCCAGTACGTCGATCGCAACGCATTCTGTCCGCGCTGCACTTCCTACCCACGCCATCGTGGCTTCGCCTGGCTGCTGCGCAATCGACTAGGTACGTCGCTCGATTCTCTCAACGCCGTCGATGGTCTGCGCCTGGTTTGCGCGCCCGAGCCTGGCATGCTTCGGTTGCTGGAGGAAAAGGTCTCGGGGCTTGAAGGGACGGATATTTTTGCGCTGAACGAGCACGTGAAGTACATCGAAGACCTGCAGTCCCTGAGCTTCGCCGATGATTCCGTGGCCTTCGTCTCGTGCTTCCACGTTCTCGAGCACGTTCCGAATGACCGCCAGGCGCTGCGCGAACTGCTGCGCGTCCTGCATCCCGAGGGGCGTATCTTGCTGTGCGTTCCGATGACTTTGGGCCGCGCTGAAACGATCGATTTCGGTGGACCCAACGCGCTTTTGAACGATCATTGCTTTGACTATGGAGAAGACTTCGTCGATCGCCTGACCTCTGAAGGTTTTTCTGGTGAGAGCTACCGCCTGCTCGATGTTGTGCCCAAGGAATTGCACGCGCGCTTGGCGATGACCCAGGAAGTTATCTTTCTCCTGCACCGAACCGAACCCGGTCGCACGCCTGCCGTCCGCGCTAACTGACGCTGTTTCCAGGTATCCGCTACATCCAATGAAGCCAGGAAGTCAGCAAAAAGTCGAGACCGCCAATATGCCCTGGGAGACCACTGAGTTCTCGGGGGTGCGGCGTAAGGTACTGGCAAGTGGAGAGGCTCACTGGGCCTCCCTCATTCGTCTTGAGCCCGGAGCTAGCCTTCCCCCCACTCCCGGTGGTTGGGGAGTAGAGATCTTCGTTCTAAGTGGATCCTGGAATACACTCCACGGCCCCCAAGAAACCGGTAGCTACACGAGGTGCTCATCCTCACATGCAGAGCTGCTGGTCACCGAGAAACCGTGCACCTTGTTTGTGAGAAGTGGACCCCATGTGATGAAAGAGGAACCCGTCTTTCACATTCAATCCAGTAAGGAGGATTGGCTGCCGGGGCAGGGCAACTTGCGGGTCAAGCCTCTCCACTCTGTGGCCTCGCAAGGAACTGCGCTTGTCTTCTGGCCCGCCGGAGAGCGCTTCCTAAAGCACAAGCATTGGGGCGGGGAGGAAATCCTCGTCCTCTCCGGAGCTTTTGAAGACGAAAACGGACGCTACCCTGAAGGCACTTGGCTGCTGAGCCCCCATCTCAGCGAGCATCATCCCTTTGTTCGCGAGGAGACGGTGATACTCGTCAAGACAGGGCATCTGCCCGTTTAGGCAGAGTTCGTCCAAGCAATACGGAATACAGAGTGCCTGCTAGAAGGCCACTTTCGTCAAGAGGTGATCTTCTAAGAGATGGCTCCGTATGATCGTAAATCAGGCCGCTGTAAAGGACCCGGACGTGGCTTCAGCGATGTCCCGGTAGGCTTCGGATCGACGAGCCATTTGTAGGGTCTGGGCCTTGCGTGCGTCTTGCTGCTCCGACTTCTGAATGGCCTGAGCGCCGGCTTGCTGCGTTGTGCTCTGGGTCGGCTGTCCGTGCTCTTGCGCCCCGGGGCTCCGTGTCGTCGCTTCTTCCGGTTGGGCTTGTTGGGATGCTTGCGCGCTTGCTTTGGCGATTTCTGCCCTGGCGCTGGCTGCAATCTGAGCCGCTTGAGCCGCTACGGCACGGTCCTGGCCGGAAGGGTTGGCCGGCGCGTTGGCCGCACGTTGCGCTTGGGCCGCATTGGCGACGCGTTCCTCAGGTGTGGACCCGGTTCCAAGGGAGATGCCGACTTCACCGCCCACCGCATAGTTGACCCCATCCGGACCGCGCTGGTAATCGTAGCTGGGTCCTCCACTTGCAAGGGATCCGGCGGCCGAAGCGTGGGCGGCTTCATGGGCACGAACTTCTGCATCTCGAGCTTTCAACTCGCGAACTTGCTCGGTCTCTTTCTGTGTCAATTCCTCGGTGCTGGCGGAAGGAACTTGCGAAGCATTGTCCACCTCAGCTCTCAGCGGGTTCCTCTGGAGTGCACTTTGTTCCGCAGCATCCTGTGTCTCCTGCTCCAGAGCCAACAAAGCGGCTTGCGAGAAGTTTGCCGAGTCTTTCGGAAATAGCTTCGGAGCTGCAGCCTCCCCCGCGTCATGCGGCTGCGTCACCGATCCTTCGTCCCTGCGAGTCACCGGAGAGACCGGTTGCACGGACGCGTGGCCGCCTGCCATCGAGCTGAACGGATTCAGGGAAGGGCTGTAGAGATCGGAGAAAAAGGAGGCAATCTGCATGGGTTTGACCCTGTTAGATCGGGAGGACCCGAAGTCAAACTGGTCCCCATTCGCCCATTCCGCATTTATGCCCCGACAACGCGACGGGCGTGCACCAATACGGGAGAACCGAAAGGGGCTAATTTGGAAGTCCTTAGTACTAAGGTCGTTTAGAACTACCGATCGAACCCAGGAACTGCCATTTTAACGCCTGCCATTCCTGCTGCCCTCAAGCGACCATCCCATGCCCCACGCCTTCGAAGTCAACTCGTACACCATCCGCCGCAAGTTCATGAAAGTGCTCGGCGCGAGCTTCGATATCTACGATGAACAGGAGCGGTCGCTCGCGTTCTGTAAGCAGAAGGCATTCAAGCTGCGCGAGGACATCCGGATCTTCGAGGACGAGGCCCAGACGAAGCCGCTGCTTACGATCCTGGCTCGACAAGCCATCGACTTCTCCGCAGCCTACGACATCGTCGACGCCACAACCGGGAGCAAGGTGGGCGCGGCGCGGCGCAAAGGCATCAGTTCGATCGTGCGCGACTCGTGGGAGATCCTAGACGCGGACGACCGGATCATAGATAAGCTCCAGGAGGACAGTACCGTATTGGCCCTCGCGCGGCGCTTGCTCAGCGGCCTCATCCCCCAGAAATTCCACCTGGGATCCGGCGTCGTCTTCAAGCAGCGCTTCAACCCAGTGATTTTCAAAATGGACGTCGACCTGAAGAACGCGGACGTCGACCGACGCCTGGTTCTCGGGGTCGCGTGCCTCATCGCAGCGATCGAAGGTCGCCAGAGAAACTGACCATGGAGGCCGTCGTCACTTCCTGCGCGCACTGCGCAAAGCGTTTCGAAGCGCCCGCGCGCAGTGCCGGCGCAATCACGAACTGCCCGAATTGCGGGCTCGCCACGGCGGTTCCCGGTGGAAGCGATGTCTACTGGAATGCGATCGTTGGGCTCGCCATCTTCGGAACGATCATCTGTGTGGCAATCGCTTACTTTGCAGGCGGGTTCGCATTGGCGGCCCTGATATTCAGCGCATGCGCCCTCGTAGCGCTCGTCGTCCGGCTCTCCGCGTAACCGTTCGCATGTCACGGCGCGCGCCATTTTTTCGGTGCCAAATGCCCTTTCAACCCCGCGTCGCCCTCGAACTTGATTCCTGCCGCCTCCTCCAGGGAATCGAACCACGCCCGCCAGCCACACAACCTGTCCATGAACTTCGAAGACGAAGCTAGCTATTCGTGCCCCTCCTGCGGGGAAGAAATTTTGGTGCCTGTCGATCCAGCGGGAGGCCATCTGCAGGAGTATTTAGAGGACTGTCCGGTCTGCTGTTGCCCGGTCGAACTGCGCGTTCAATTTCACGAGGATGGCACCTGTCAAATCGAGGCTCGAGCGGAGTAACCGATACGGTGACAGGAAAGTACCCG
>JBLIMI010000412.1:0-4255 GCA_047638655.1 Minisyncoccia bacterium
AGGGCTGGGGCTGCACTAGCCAGATGTAGTTTCCTTCCTCAAGCTCATCGTTCCCCAACTCCCGTTCACGGTCGGAGTCTGAGTTCATGCCCACCAGCATGATGTCGAGTCGTGCGTGCCGACGCTGCAATCGCGATACGGTGCCCAGGCCATTGTTGGAGTGAAACTTTCCGTTCAGGTGAACAACCAGAGGACGCTTGCCCTCGGCCCAGGAACGCACGAGGGCACGTGAAATGCTCTCTGCCATTTTCTCGTCTTTCACGCACTGTGCCGCGAACCAGCGCTCGAGCCCCTGGTCTTCGGGGTCCATGGCCTCGCGTCCCATGGCTCTGGCAAAGAATTGACCGTACTGCGGTTCGTTGGTCCAGGTGAGGGGTGACGCGATGCGCTCTTCAGCGATTGCCGCCAGCCCTTCATAGGCCACGATTCTCGCGACTGGACGTGGGATGTTGGCGGCGATGACCTGGATGCCGTTGGACTTGGCGAACTCCACGATGGGGCGGTAGTGCTCGGCGTAATTTTCCCATGGGCGAGAGTTGGCGAGGAACTCCTCTTCGCTGATCGCGCCGGCCATGAAGAGGTCAAGCTCGCTTTGCACGTCCGCCTCGAACTGCTCCATGGTGACGATCAGATCCGGCCGCAGAGCGGCCAGGGCCATCACCGTTTCCAGCTGCAAGCGATGGCCCACGTCGTTGTCGTGCTCCTCGCCGAGGAACACCACATCTGCATGTTGGAGGCCCTGAACCATGGTCGCGAGTTCAATGCGGCTTCCGGACTTCGTTTCGTAAACCTGGAAGTCGGACCCGCCCAGCTCGGTGCTTGCGCAGGAGGTTAGGAGGGCGGCGAAGAAGAGAGCGGGGATGGTCAAGCGCTGTTTCATGAGGGGCAGTATACTTTTGGGCCATGTCCGAATCCCTGCATTGGATCCTTTTCGCTGCCGCCATCCAGATGGTGCTGTCCCTGGTGTGCCTGCTTGCCCTGGGGCACAAGCATCGCAGGACCGTCGGGGCTCTGCTACTTGTCCAGAGGCCATCCACGCGCATGGTTTTCTACATGCTACCGCTGGCGTTGGCGTTGTTCATCGCCAGCCTGCGAGTGGGCGGGGCCGAAAGCTCACTGCTCTTGGTCACCGTCATGGCGAGCAGCGCGTGCCTCTGGCTTTGGTACCAGGCCCAGGGCGCCCATCTCGGGGCCTTGGGAGCGCGCATCGGTTGGCGTTCCAGGCGCTTCGAGGACTTTGAGGAGTGGCGCTTGACCGGTCAGCACGCTCGCTTCTGCTTAGGGGGCCAGTGGCTCGCCCTAGACGTCTCCGGTGCTCAACAGGCTTCGCTCCGCAAGCAACTGGAAGCTTGCTGCCCCGAGCGAGAGAGCGCCTTCAAGGATTGATCGGTACCTCGAGGCCGCCCTGCACCTCGCGTTCTTCGATCACCAGGGGGCCGCTGCTGACGCCCACGCGCCACTCAGCCCGCAGGACCTTGCCGTCGCCGTTGCTGGTCGTGTTGTAGGGCACGCGCAAGGAGGCTCGACCTTCCCCGTCGAGCACGACTTGATTCAGGAAGCGCACGGTCTGTGCTTGGCGCCTCGGGCCCGCCGTGTACTCCACCTCGATTTGCACGCTGGCCAGATCGCCGGTTCTGCCCTTCAAGACAACCTGCGCCCCGGGCACTCGTTCCCAAATCCAACCGTAGGGGGAAGGGCCTTTCCAATTGGAGATCGGTGACTTCCGCAGGGTTGTGGGGGAGACGTGCAGGAGTCGCAAGAAGTCGATGGAGTTGCGTCGTTCGGCGCCGCGCTGCGGGCGCGCGAAGCCACCGTTGAGAAGTTGACCACCGATCGATTCAAACCAGGGCGCAAGCAACTGCCCGAGCCCCTGCGCGTCCAGTCGATAGAACTTGCCGTCCCACTCGCTGGGGCCCGCTTGAATCCAGCCGGGAAGTCCGTCGGAGAGATCGACCGAAAGCATCACGATGCTCGCGCCACGTTCCTCGAGCACGGCTTCTGCTTCGCCCGCGTCGGCACTCAGGAAGAAGCGTGCTGGGCTCAGGAAGCCGACCTCCCCCACATAGCTGCCAAAGTTTGTCGCGACGCTGGGGCGACGCGCCGCCCACTCGATTTCATGACCCCACTTCCAGTTGGCCAGAACGGCGTCGTTTTCTTGATTGGTGCCCTGATTCGATAGCCAATCGCATAATTCGCGACTCGCCTGTTTGCGCCGACTGTCGCTTTGAGCATTGCCGTAGGCGTCCATGAGTCGCATGCATGTGCTGGCTTGGGAAACGCCCACAAGCAACAAGACCAGTGGAGCCAGCAACACCGTCGGGATGTTCCACTGTCGTTTTCGAAACAAGCAAGTGACAAGCCATGCGACAAGCACGGCGCCGGGCAAGATCATCACGTCCGCGAATCGAACCTGTCCTGCGGCTTGCAGCGCCAGCGGCGGCAGAACGACCACCCAGGGCAAGAGTTCGAAACGATGTTCTTTCCAAAGCGCGCCAAGCGCAGCGAGCCAGGCGAAGGGCAGCAAGTACCCAAATGCACCGATGTAGGTCAGCACGCCACCGGGAATCGCACCCTCGCCAAACAGCGGCCGTGATTCCTCGATACCGCTCATGAAGCTGTTCTGGCGGCTGACCCAGGCGAAGCCCTCGCGCAGACCCGCGATCGGTCCGTGCTCCAGGAAACTCGTGGCCAAGAGGAACAGCGCGAGTGCGCCCGCCACAATCCAGGGATAGAAGCGGTGCACACGGGAGTGGGTGCGCAGGGCCATCAAGGGCAGGAACACAAGCGCCCCCAAGCCGAGGTAGGTGAGGTGGAACCAGGAGAGGTTGACCACCATCCAGGGGAACTCTTCTTTCCAGGGACTGGCGAGCACGGCGGGCAACAGAGTGAAGAGTGCTGCGAGGTGGAAGGCCAGACCGAAGGCGGCGAGACCCGCGCGAGGGCGCTGGGTTTGCAGGACTAAAAGCACCGCGAAAACCAGATCCACGAGCACGGCAAGCACCAAGAAGGCGACCCAGGACCCGATGCCGAAGCCGGTCATGGCGCCCAGCAAGATGCCAGCGCCCAGGGTGAGTTGGCGCGACTCGAGTCGGTCCCGCTGAAGCATCCAGGAGCATCCCCAAAAGAGCAGACCCGCCAGCAAGCTGAGGAAAGCGTGATGGTCCCCGTTTCCGACGCGGCTGTAGACCACCGAACCCAGAGCCAAGGCGTGCAGTCCTCCTGCCCCGAGTCCGGCCCACAGTCCCGCCAGCTGCCGGGCCGCAAAAAAGGCCGTCAGAGAGGTCAGGAGGCCGAAAACAAAAGGCAGCCAGGCAACGTTGCGCTCGAGACGGGTGCGATCCAGGGCGTCCCCCCGGCCATGAAAGGGGCTCAGCAGGGTCGCCACCAAGGCATCATAATAGGGCGGCCAGGGGATGATCGCGCCCTCAGGGTGGTTGAGAAAGTCGTCTGTGGAGGCTGGTAGAGCCCCCTCCAGCAGGGCGCGCTCCACCCGGCGGGCATGGTAGAGGCTATCGGGATCCGAAACGGTCCAGGAGCCTTGCGCGCTCGGCGTCCGGTCGTGCAAGGACCAACGGGGGATGGCGGAGCAGGCCAAGACGAGCAGGAGGGTGAGTCCCAAGGCCCAGCGCGAATTCATGCCAAGGGGCGATTGGAATTAAGTAGGGCCGGCCGCATGGGCCGAATCGTATCTCCCCGGGGTTCCGCTGCGAGGAATTGAGCCCAATTTGTCCCAACAAGAGGGGACTCAATCCCTGATTCCGATTGGATGGGGGACACCAATCCAATTACAGGGCCATTCGCAATGCAGGGGTTCAGAGGCAGGATCAGGGCCTGGAAACATGGAGTGCGGAATCCTAGTTCGCGCCTTGACTGTGGGAATTAACTGTGAGAGCATCGTCGCTAGCTCCGGGCACCGCGCCCGTTGCGTTCTCGAAGACGGTCAAGAGTCCATCACCACGGCAACATCGTTGTCAGGGCCCTAACCAATCGGAAGGAGTGCTTTTGGGGCTTTTTGGAAGGAGAACCCACCAGCGTTCGGGAGAGGGCACGGTGCATAAGCACCCGGTCAGCTTGCGAGCCAGACAATCTCATTTTGGAGGAGACATCAGGGTCATGAACAACACTAGGTTCATCTCTCGCTATTTGGCGCTTAGCGCCATTTTCGCCGGGCTCAGTGCACCGGCATTCGCGATTCAAAACTGCGGCGATCCCGTGAACTGCGGTCCGCTCGAAGTCGGACCGTTTTCAACAGCGG
>JBLIMI010000413.1:0-4242 GCA_047638655.1 Minisyncoccia bacterium
CCGTACGAACCGCCCTCCAGGGACGAGTTGTAGGAGGTCATTGGGGCCCCAGCCGATCACGTGGGTGTGTTTGGCGGTGGCTGAGCACCGTACCAACTCCTATCCTCTGGGATAGATGTCCAAGCACTCCCCCGAATGGAGCCCCTGGTTCGGCGCCTTGGTCGTCATCCTGTGCGGTCTGGTTTATGCAAACAGCCTCGAAGGTGTGTTTGTCATGGACGACTTTGGGACCATCGTCGGAAATTCGAACATCGAGGCCCTCTGGCCACTGTCCAGGTCCATGGACGCGCCGCTGGGGTCCGGTTCGAGTGGTCGGCCCGTCGTTGCCCTCTCTTTCGCGCTCAACTACGCCTTCGGTGGGCGGGATGTCCTGGGCTACCACGTAGTCAATGTGCTCCTGCACATAATGACGGGCTTGGTGTTCTTCGGCTGCTTGCGCCGCGGGCTGATGCAGCTGGCAACGCGCGGATTGACGACGGTGGGGCCGACCCTCGCGGCGACGCTGATCGCAGCCCTGTGGATGCTCCACCCGTTGCACACCGCAGCCCTCAACCATGTCACTTACCGCAACGAGGTGCTCGTTGCGTTCTTTTATCTGCTGAGCCTGTACGCCGCCTTGCGCGGATGGGGCGCCTGCACGCAGCAACCAACGGGTCGGTCTTTCCTATGGTTTGTGCTCTCCGTGGGCGCTGCGGCTATCGCTATGGGGTGCAAGGAGACGGCGGTTTCGCTGCCCCTAGTGATCCTGTTCTTGAATGTGACCCTCTTTCAGCAGCGTTGGTCGGAAGCTCTGCGCCGCGACTGGCGCTTCTATCTAGGCCTTGCTTGCACCTGGCTACTCCTGGGTTGGATTGTCGCCGGCGGAGACCGTGGTGAGTCGGTTGGTGTTGGCGTGCGCGGCATCACGTCCCTCGACTACTTGAGAACACAGGCGGGAGTCTTGCCCCATTACTTGCGGCTCGCGCTGTGGCCGGATCCACTTGTGCTCGACTACCGTGACTGGGCCATCGTCGCCAACTGGGGGGAGGTGTGGCTGGCCGGCTTGGGTGTGGTGGCGGTGTTCGGCATGGCACTCTCTCTTTTGCTACGACGACATGTGCAGGGAGCTTGCTTGGTGGCGGTCTTTGCGGTGCTAGCGCCCACTTCGAGCTTCATCCCGATCACCGGTGCCGTGGCGGCCGAACATCGCATGTACCTGCCTCTGGCCGGACTGATGGTCGTGGGAGCCGCCGCCGTTGCGCGTCTCCTGCGCGCGGCAGGCCTGCGGGGCATGCCACTGGCCCACGCGTTGGTGATCACGAGCTTGTTGTTGGCGGTGCCGCTGGGGTCCACCACCTTCTTGCGCAACCGTGACTTCCAGAGTGGAATCGCGATCTGGCAAGACACCATCGAGAAGCGACCGAACAATTCACTGGCGTGGACAAACTACGGTGGCGTGCTCTTTCACCAAGGGGACCATGCAGGCGCACTCGATGCGGCCCGCCGCGCCGCTGAACTCGACCGCGGCAATCACAAGGCCTTCGGTAACTTGGGCAGTCTCTTGCGGGAAGTGGGAGACTTGGAGGGTGCCGCGCAGGCCTACCGCGGCGGAGTGTTAGCCCGGCCGACTAGCGGTCCCTTGCGCTTCGAACTCGGTCGAGCGATGGTGGATCTCGGGCAGTTGCCGGAAGGCTGGGCTCACGTGGACGCTGCCCTCGACCTGGGGCTGGCCCAGGCGGAGCAACTGCGAGTGGCCTTGCAAGTGGCAACCTTGCGTGCGACGTCCAGGGATCCAGAGTTGCGCGACGGAGCTCGAGCTTTGCAGCTCGCGCAGATTCTTGAGCGACTGGGTGGAGGTCGGAACCCTCGCTATCTGGGTGCCTTGGCCGCAGCCCAGGCGGAGCTCGGTCAATTCGAGTCCGCGCTTCGAAGCGCGCAACAAGCCATCGCCTTGGCCCAGGGGCCGCGGCGCGTGGCATTGCTCAAAGAGTTGCGTTTGCAACTCGCGGCCTACCAAGCCGGCCGCCCCTGGCGTCAGGAGTAGAGCGGGTCCTGCGGCAGGGTCACTCGGGCTTCGTCTCGGAATCGCGTCCGGAATAACCCAGCTTCTCGATGCTCTCCAGATACTTCTGAATCGTCGAAGGGCCCATGTCGCGCAACTCTGGCGTGCTGATGTGCTTGGCCTGTTCCCCCAACTTGCGCGAGAAGGTCGCGAGTTGCCTGGAGAGTTTTTGGGTGCGCTCGGGCTGCTCTTTGGAGATGTCGTGCTGCTGCAGAGGATCCACGGTCAAGTCGTAGAGTTCGATCCCCGGCTCTCCTTCTACTGCTTGATCGACAATCAAGTTGTAACCGCCGTTGCGCCAGGACATTTTCTCGGCGCCGTACAGGGTGCCCTGGCTGAAGGCCGGTGGGACACGCAGGGGTGACTGGCCGCGCAAATCTCCCGCCAGGGATTGTCCGATGAACGTGGGGCCTTGCGTGATGCCCGCGAGGTCGAAGAGAGTGGGCATGATGTCGATGGTGCGCACTTGTCGTTCGACCACGTGGGTCGTGAGCTTGGCACCATCGGGAACACGGATGATTAAGGGCACGCGAACAAGTTCGTCGTAAAGCGTGTGGCCATGTTCAAAGCCGCCGTGATCCCAGAACTCTTCCCCGTGGTCCGAGGTGATGACCAGGGTCGTTTGGTCCCAGCGGCCGAGTTCCTTCAAGCCATCGACCAAACGGCCCATGGCGCGATCGATGAATGCAATTTCTCCGTCGTAGAGCCCACGCAAGTAATCGATGTCACCCGAGGTGGGGGGCAGGCTGCCCTCTTCGCGTTGCAAGTCGATGCACTCCTTCATGGAAACCGGAACATCTGGAGTGTTCCTGGTTCCGACAAAGGGGCTGATGAATCCATCCGGCGGGTCGTAGTCCAGGTGTGCATCGAAGAGGTGCACCAACAAGAATGCTTTCTTGCCGGTGTGCTCGTCGAGCTTCGCAAGTGCGGTGTCCACAGTGGCGTCCGCTCTGCGAATGTCCCAGTTGTAGGCGTGCTTGTGATCGAAAATCTCGAAGCCCCGGTCGAGGCCGAGCAACGGACTCAGGAAGGCTGCGTTCGCAAAACCCAGAGTCAGGTAGCCCTCGTCGGCGAAAACTTCCGCAGCCACGGGGAGGTCATTGCTGATCGGCGTCAGGCGTGAGCGCTTGCCGAGAGCTTTGTGCATGGCGGGCCAAGTCCCGGTAAATATGGAGGCAACCGAAGGCAGGGTCCAGCCCGAGGCCGAGATGGCCTGTTCGAAGCGCGCTCCCTCGGCGGCGAGTCCATCGATCACCGGGGTGGCCGCTGTCTCGGATCCGTAGCAGCCCAAGGAGTCACGGCGCAGGGTGTCGATGATCACGAGGGCCACCACTTCAGAGCTATCCGCCGAGGAGTCGACTGCGCCGCAGCCGCCCAATAGGGAGCCGAGGGGCAACGCCACGGGCAACAACCACGTCAGGGAGCGGGCGCAGCGGGCGCGATGGTGTCGGCAGGAACTCATGGAACGAAGTCTACCCCTTGATTGGGGCCTATTGTCCGGAAAGGAAGGCCTCAACAAAACTTACGGGGAGGCGCTTGATGCGCACGATGGTGATCGACTGCCCTTTCTCGTTGCGAGCGGGATTGACCCAAACCCACACTGGCTTGCCATCGGGGGTGATCTCGAAAGCGCGGGCGGCGTCCGACTGGGCGATCAAGGTGTTGCCATTCGGGAGCCTCTGGTTGGATCCGCGGCTGGCGGAATAGAAGCTCTCGGGGGGGGTGCCTCTGTATTGCCAGACGATTTGGCCGCTGTTGGGATCGACCTCGACCACCCGGCTCCAGCCGCGGCCGAGGCCGTTGTCGAAGATCAGGAGGTGACCGTTGTCGAGCACGGTGGCGTCATGGGGACCGTAGATTTCACCGCGGCCCCAGCTCCAGATCAATTCGCCGGTCTCCCAATGGAAGATGATGACCGCGTCTTGGTGACGCATGGATACCAGGACATTGCCCGGTGCGAAGAGCTTGTTGGGCTCTGCATTGGCTGGTTGCTCCAGGAACTCGACTGAATTGGCGTGAATTAAATCCACGAAGTGCACGCCATGGCCTTGGTTGGGACGCACGTCTTGGATTTGGAGCACATCGGGCTTGGATTGCACGATCTTGTAGAGCGATCGTTGCTCCAGGCGTTTGCCGTTGAGGTCGAGCAACTCGACAGTGTCTTCCCGCAATTCAAGGCCCGCCCCCAGCCCCGGTTCACG
>JBLIMI010000414.1:0-4226 GCA_047638655.1 Minisyncoccia bacterium
GGACCTTTCAGCATATTGGCGCTCCACGAAGAAGCCCTCTCTCTCTGCGACCGACTCGAAGTGCCCAAGTGTGAGCGCTTCGGAATCACTTTGGTCGTCCACCCCGAACGGCACCAAACCGTGCGGGTAGAAGTCGGGAAACAACGCTTCCCTGGGAATCACGTAAACGAACTCCATGTGCGGTGTAAGGGGAGGAGTTAGAGGCTGCGACGGTCGTAAAGCTGTTGCGTGGTGCAATGTGAAACGTGCGGTGTTTCGCATTGCGGTGCAGTCGCATTGTCGTGTACTTGTTTCGAAGGGGGGGGTGAAACGTACACGTTTTTGAAGCGACGATACAAGTCTACTCCAGGATCATCAAAACCGTCAAGGTGTGGAAAGCGAAGCTCTTGGAAGACTTCCATTCCGAGAATGGGAGTGTTTCGCGGGAGTTGTGCTTGACGGATTTCCCGTAACTTCAACGATTACGGGGTGTATACCCCATGTCCCAGTTGGGCTTCACCGTGCAAAAAGCAATGCCCCGACACTTGTGCACTACGAACTTGCAAAGTGCGCGTGGGGAAAAACGTGAGAAGGCCTGTAAGCCGGATCCTGTTTCTTCTCGTTAGAGAAGCGACAACCATTTCTCTGGGACCAACTTCGCAGCTGGCCTCGAACGACCTACCCGGAAGGCACGGCGGTGCGGGTCATCACCTATCCTTCTCTATTTGGTCTTTCTCCGGGTGGGGTTTACCCTGCCAGTCCTGTCACCAGAACTGCGGTGCGCTCTTACCGCACCCTTTCACCCTTACCGTTCACCGAAGCGAGCGGCGGTTTGCTTTCTGTGGCACTTTCCCTGATTTCGCAATCGGTTGCCGTTAGCAACCACCCTGACCCGAGGAGCCCGGACTTTCCTCCCGCCCAACCCCGAGGGGAGAACGAACGGTTGCCCAGCCTTCTCACGAGCCCGGATTGTACCGTTCAGAACTCAGTTGGCGAGGATGGGATGGGGCTCCGATGCGGGAATTATGCTCGATACCCATTCCCCGGCTCGGGGCCCTATGATCTCGGGCCCAAGAACGCCTCGACGACCTTCCATCATGCTCTCGACCCTTTGTCTTCTCGTGGCTTTGGCCAACCCCGCGGCGGGATGGGCAGAGCCCCTGGTGCCGCCGGCCCTGGCTAGCTTTGCTGAGGATGAGGAGCTGCAGGCACGCATCCGAGAATTCAAGCGACAGGCCCTGGATGGTGTCCACGATGTTCGCGCCGAGGCCCTGGAAGCACTGCTTGCCACTGGCGCGGACGAGGCTTACGCCGTGCTTGCCGATGCTCTAGGCGCTCTCGGGGCAAAGCTGCACGAGCAGCGCGCGCGCGTCGAACGGCAACGGCTGGAAGTGGGGCAATTGCGGCGCCTGATCGCTGACCTGGGACGCCGCGTGGAGCGCGACCAAGGCTTGCGCGAGCCCATCAAGGAGCAGCAGCGGGAGCTAGAAGAACTCGAACAGAAAATCTCGAGACGCAAGGCGGCTCTGCGCAGCGACCAGGGTTGGTACGACTTGCTAGGGCTGCGCAGTCTTCCCTTCGCTGCGCGCGTGAGCGCCAGTGCCCGCAAGAAGGTGGAGAAGGCGTTGTGGAAGGTGGTCGAGGGCGATGGCGCGTTCGACAAACGCTTTGGGGCGATCGACGCACTCGGAAGCCTTGCTGGACCTGGCACGGCGAGCGGCATGCAAGAGAACATGGCGGGCCTGGTCAAGACCCGAACGGGCTTGCAACACAAGTTGCCCAAGCAAATGGGGGAAGTGCGTGAACTCGAGGCGCGCATGCAGGAGGAAGCGGAACGCACCGGCGGCAGATCCTCTTACGGCGAGCAGTATGAGCGCTTGATTCGCGAAGCCAAGGAGACCCAGCAGCAAATCGGTTCCTTGGGCCACTTGTGCGAGGTGATGGTCAACGCGGGAGGTCGGGCCTTGGCTCGGGAAGAGGGCAAGCACCTCGAGAGGTCCATGCAAGGACTGATGCGCGCACAGAAGAAAGGGAAGGACGGCGTGCGGCGCTACACCCTGAGAATGCTGGGCGCCTGTGGATTGCCGGAAGTGCGCACGGCTTTGTTGGCGATGATGCTCGACCAAGAAGACCCCATGGTGCGCGTCACACTGATTGACGCCCTGGCCCTAGGCGCATCCGCGGAGAGCGCCCCGGAGTTAGAGGCCGCGTTGATGGACAAGGGCCTCGACGACGAGACTTGGTTGGTCAAAGGTCGAGCGGCCCGTGCTCTCGCGAGCATGCGCAGCGGAAAGGCCGTCCCGGCCTTGATCGGTCGTCTACCAACGGAAGAGGGCCGGTCGCGGGAAGAATTTCAGGGTTCCCTGCGCTCGCTAACTGGTCTCGATTACCACGGCAACGCCGCGCTCTGGGCCCGCTGGTGGGAAGACAACGGGGATGACTTTGTCGTGCCCAGCGTGGAGAAGGTGGCGGAAATCGAAGCTGCCCGCGACAAGGAACGGCGGGAGGGCACCGGGTTTTTCGGTATCCGCAGTTCCTCCAAGCATGTGTTGTTCGTGGTGGACCTCTCGGGGTCCATGGTCTTCTCCATGATCCCGCGCAACAACCCCGACGATGACACAAGCAATGGGCGCAGGCCCGACATGCCGCTGAAAGGGGAGCGCTCACGCTTGGCCGAGGCCAAGCTGGCACTGATCACCGCCATCGGTGGCATGGGGAAGGACGGGAACTTCAATCTAGTTTTCTATGCCTCCAATGTCTGGAGTTGGAAGAGCGCACTGCAGCCCCTGACCGACGACAACGTGGCGGAAGCCTTCGCCACGGTTTCCGAGTTGGATGCAGTCGGAGGCACCAACATCTACGGGGCCTTGCGATTGGCCTTGGACATGGCGGGGGCCCAGACATCGGACCGTTGGGCGGAGCCGCTGGTGGACACCATCTACTTTCTATCGGATGGTCGCCCTTCGGTGGGCATCACCACGGACCCCGACGAGATCCTGCAGTTTGTGCGCGAGCGCAATGCATCGGCAGGCATCGCGATCCACACGGTCGGTTTGTCCGGAGCCCAGGACGCTTACCTTTTGGGCCGCCTAGCAGAAGAGAACGGTGGCAGTTACGTGGCACGCTAGAATTCCAAGAATGCTGTGAACGTCCCGGGTGACTGCTCGTTGTCCTGACCTTCCCCCTTCGACTCTACAATGCACCTCCTCGTTTTCGTTCTCTGCGGCCTGCTCGCTTCGGAGGGATCTGCCGCTCAAGCTCAACAAGAGGATCCTGAGGGCGTGCTCGATCTGGGTGAAACGATCATCACGCCGACAGCGTCCGAGCGTGCTCCCATGGACGTGCCCTTCTCGGGCGAGGTGATCAGCGAGCAACAAATGGCTCGGCGGGCGTATCGCACCACCCCCGAGGCCTTGCGAGATGTACCGGGCATCCTGCTCCAGGAAACGGCTGTGGGCCATGGCTCGCCCTACATTCGGGGATTCACAAGCTTCCGTAACCTGTTCCTGGTCGACGGCATTCGCTTGAACAATTCCGTCTTCCGTTCGGGGCCGAATCAGTATTGGAACACGGTGGATCCCCTGCTGATCGAGTCCCTGGAAGTGGTCAAAGGTCCGGGGTCGGTGCTCTACGGTTCGGACTCCATCGGCGGCACGGTCAACGCACGGACCCGCATGGCGTATCGCAGTTCGCCAGACGATTCTCTAGCGGGCAAGCTCGTCCTGCGTCATTCCAGCGCTGAACAGTCCTTCGTCGGACGATTGGAGGGATCGCTCCTCGGCGACAACGGTGTCGGTGTTTTGATGGGCTTGGGCGGCAAGTCCTTCGGCGATCTGGTTGCTGGCGGGTCTACGGGAACTCAACCGGGTACCGGCTACGACGAAGTCAATGGCGACCTCAAGTTGGATGGGACCTCGGCGGCAGGCGCTCATTGGACCTTCGCCATGCAACACCTGGCGCAAAATGATGTGCCGCGCACTCACAAGACGGACCAGGCCATCTCGTTCCACGGAACAACGATCGGCAGTGATCAACGTCGCGACCTCGATCAAGAGCGAACGCTGGTCTATGGCCAGGTTCGCGGTGAAACGGACGCTGCCTTTTTTGATCGTTACTTTCTAAGCCTCTCCTGGCACAGGCAGGAGGAAACGCGTCAGCGCACGAAGTCCAACTCCAGTCGTTCTGAGCAGGGCTTTGACGTGGGACAAGCCGGTTTGCTCGGCAACTTGAGCAGCGACACAAGCTTC
>JBLIMI010000415.1:0-4214 GCA_047638655.1 Minisyncoccia bacterium
CGCCGTAGCCGTAAATCAACAAAGGATTGAGCAGTAGGTTCAACCCGACCGCGGCCAGTTGCATGAACATCGGCAAGCGGGTGTTGCCCATGGCGATGAAAATGTTGTCCAGGATCGGCGCCAGCACAATCGGCAGGATGCCGATGTACATCATGCGCATGTACTGAATCATGAGCGGGGCGACCTCCGCCGAAACATCGAACAGTTCCGTGGCGGCGGGCGTGAGCCACCATCCAAACACACCCAGCACGAGCGCGATGATGAGGCCAAGGAGGAGCGTGTGACGAATCACATCATCGCGTTCGCGATCATCGTTGGCGCCGGTGGCGCGAGCCACGAGGGGGACGCTGCCTCCGATCGCGAGGAAGATGACCGAGAAGTTCAGGATCAAGAGCACCGTGCTCGAGCCAATTGCCGCGTGCGCGGCACTGCCCAGACCCTGTACCCAGTACTGATCGTTCAGGCGAAAGCCGTTGTTCAGCACGAAGGACAGAACGGTGGGCCACGCCAGTCTCAGTACGGCGGGCATGCCGCTATCGATGGGGGCCTTCACTGATTTCGTGCTGCGCCCGTTCAGCGAACGGCGATGTAGTATTCCTGGTTCTCCGCGCGCGTGATGTCCAGGCTCATCTTGCTCGTCAGGCCCGCGGGTCCGACAGCCGCGAGCCGGTAGAAACCGGGGGGCAAGTTGCGTGCCCAACCCAGACCACTGCCGTCGGTGGTGATTTCAATTCGTCCTTTCGGTTTGCCGTAGCCGCTCACGGTGACTGCACCCATGGGCTTGCCGAGCCGATCGGTGGTATGAATCAAGATATCGACCGTTGTCGGCAGAGTGGTCTTGGGGAAGTGCATGTGCGGGGCTTTGAAAGCCAACTCTCGTTCAGGGACCAGAGGCCGATGCGCAGGGCCGAAGAGCAATCTGTACTCGCCGTCTGGAACGTTGCTGAAGAGGTACGAACCGTCGGGACGGGTTTGGGTGACGAAGAGGTTTTCCCCATCGCGCTCGGCCAACTCGACGCGCAGGTCCATGGCTGGACGGCCCTCCTCATTGAAGGCGAAGCCGTCGAGGAACCCCATGGGAGAGATCCTGATCACCAGGTAGGGGCTGGTGGCAGCCTCCGTCAGGAGCACGGGTGTCGGCCTTGAATTCATACCCGGTGCCTCGACCCAGAGGTCGTAGCCACCCAGCGGAAGGTCCTGCAGGGTAAATTCATCATCGCTGAACTCGCCGCTGCTGGGCGCTGCGAACTCGCGGCCGGCCATGGAGCGGCTGGGACCGATGCGGACGGTGTAGGGCTTGGGCACGGGGGAGCCGTCGGCGGTGGTGACCAAACCCCGAATGGAGCCTCGGCCGTTGAATGTCGGCAGAGAGGGAACCTCCGTACCCTCTTCGATACGGGCCGAAAGCGTTGGGATGACGGTGGTTTCCGCCGAATCTCCGCGGGCTCCTTCTAACCCGGAAGCGACTCGATCGGGATTCAAACCTTGGGTAGCAGTGGCCGGAGATGGGCCTCCCAAGAGCTTCCAAGAAACGATTGCTCCAAGGGCGAGCAGCAAGACCAACCAGGTGCCGCCTTTGCCCGACCGTGAGAACATTCGCCCACACTCGCCCACAGAGCCTTGGGCTCCGCGTACAGATGGCCGAAGTCTCCGTTGATGCTCCTGAGCCCGATAGTTCGGGCGCAGCGGGCCTGATAGGCTCTTCGCCGCTCTTCTTCGTTTCGTAACGTTCATTCCACCTTCCATGCCAGACGTTGTCGCGCCCTATTGTGGGGGCGGCAAGGCCGGCATGGTACCCCCGTCCGCAAGGAACGGGGAAGCTACGTCCCTGATGCATCGATCCCTCACCGCTCTCCGGCGCTTTAGTCCGGTCCTTTTACTCCTCACGCTTCTCTCTGCCCTGCTGGCCTTCGCCAGCCCTAGCGAACCGGCGCCCCCGGCCGCGGCAGATGGTCGAGTGATCGTCCTCGGATTTGATGGGGGGGACTACGCCACGGCAGCGCGCTTCTCCGCCGACGGCAAGATGCCCAACATCAAGGGCCTTTCGGAAGCGGGCACCTTTGCGCCCCTAGGCACCACTTACTCTGCGGAATCGCCCGTGGCCTGGGCCGCTCTCAACACCGGACAGAATCCTTCGAAGACCGGCGTGCCGGGCTTCGTCAAGCGGGCACTCTTGGATCGCGGGGAGGAAGTCAGCACGGGTGGGCGCCCGAGTCCGATGGTGGGCCACCAAAGAACAGAGACGCGACTCGTTGCGGACATGGACACCGGCCCGCTGATCGGTTTCCTTGCCAAGTACGACCTGAACACCCTGATGGGCTTGGTCGCGGGAGCGGTCTTCCTCGCTTTTCTCTTGGCCTTCAAGCTCGTCTTGCGCCTCAAGATGGTGCCTTCCGCAATTCTGGCGATTCTTCTGGGTGCCGTGGGTGGATTCGGTGTGCGACAAGCAAAGCAGTACATTCCCGAGAGCATTCCCAACGTGGTGGCGAATCCGGTCGAGGTGGACGCCTTCTGGGACATCGCTGCCCGCGAGGGATCGCGCGCCGTCATCATCGATGCGGCCATGGCCTGGGACAGACCGCACGTGGAAGGCACGCAGGTCCTCGGTGGACTTGGTCTGCCCGATTGCCGCGGAGACAACGGACAGTGGTTCCTCTACACGACGAGCGAGGACGAGTTGGACAAAGCCCCTGTCGGACGTTCCTCGCCCACAGCCGGTACGGTCTTCCGCTTGCCCGCCTGGCGCAACGATCGCATTGAGAGCGCCGTCTATGGCCCAGTCAACTTCTATGAATCCGGTAGGATTCAGAAAGAAATCGATGCCATTGACGAGCGGCTCAAGCCTTCCAGTGGAACCGGTTGGAAAGAGGGCACGAAGCTACGCGAGCGCAAGAAGGAACTGGACGCCCAACTGAGTTCCGGTGCGCGCGCCGAAGTTCCCCTTGTTCTAGAGAAGCGCGCCGGTGGCGCCAAAATCTCCATCGGTGGCCAAACTCAGGACCTAGACACGGGCGTTTGGTCCGATTGGTTTGAGATCGGATTCGAGCTAAACCCGTTGATCAAGGCCCATGCGGTCACGCGCGTCAAGATCCTCGAGAATGACGAGACTTTTGCGCTCTTCATGAACACCCTGGACATTGACCCCCAGGACCCCCAGTTCTGGCAACCGGTCAGCCAGCCCGCATCCTTCTCGAAGGATCTGGCGCGCCGTATCGGAGGTCCCTTCGAGACCTTTGGATGGGCTTGCGCCACCATGCCTTTCAAGGACAAAGTGATCGACGCAGTGACGATGCTCGAGGACATCGAGTTCACCATGAAATGGCGCGAGAAGCTGACTCGGGACGCTCTCGAGAAAGGTGACTTCGACTGCCTGATGGCTGTGTTTAGCACTCCCGACCGGGTACAGCACATGTGCTACCAGTTCTATGATCCTGAGCATCCGCTCTACGACGAAGCCAAGGCGTCCCAGAAGATGACCTTCTTCGGCAAGGAGATTGAGCTGCGCGAAGCCATCCCTGTCATTTACGAACAGATCGATCGCATCATCGGTTGGGTTCAAGACGAGTACTTGCAACCGAATGACACTCTGGTCGTTTGCGCGGACCACGGATTCCAGACCTTCCGGCATCAAGTTCACCTCAACAACTGGCTAGAACAAGAGGGGTACCTGAAAGTCACTGCTGGTCTCACCAGCACCCGCAGGAATGCCATGTTGATGTTCGTGGACTGGAAAGAGACTCGGGCGTATGCCATGGGCCTCGGCATGATTTATCTGAACCTCAAGGGACGCGAGGCCGACGGCATCGTCGATCCGGCAGAGTCCCGGGCCCTGCTTGAGGAAATTGCAGGCAAGTTGACCCTCTTGACCGACGAGCGTGGCGGCACCAGTGTGCCCGTCGTGGAACAGGTGGTCTTCATTGACGACGTCCACGATGGACCCTTTCGGGATCGCGAAGGGGACTTGATGGTTGGCTTTAAGCCGACCTATCGCGTTTCATGGGGAACGACCTCCGGTGGTATCGACCTGGAAAAGAGAGATGGCCAGGTCGTGGCGGCTCCTATCTTCGAGCCCAACATGAGCAATTGGTCGGGTGGGCATGTTTCCGTGGCTCCCAAGCACGTGGCCGGCATCTTCGCGTCCAACCGCAAGGTGCAGATTCCCGAAGGCGGAGTGCACCTGCTGCACATCGCACCCACCACGCTCCAGTTGCTCG
>JBLIMI010000416.1:0-4208 GCA_047638655.1 Minisyncoccia bacterium
TCGGTCGCATCGAAGTGCTCTCCTTCGCCGAGCCCAGGGAGTACCTACCCCGAGACAAGTGGTACGACCAATTCACGGGACTCAAGCTCGACTCGGAACTCAACCTCGGGCGTAAGATTCGCAGCGTCACCGGAGCCACATTGACATCGAGCGCCAGCACCCTCTGTGCTCGTCGGGTGCTAGCCCTGGACTTGGTCTTGCGCGAGAATGCACAAGCTAAACCGAAGATCAAGCCCGGCCAAAAGACCAAGAAACCTCCGGTCCCTCTTCAACCTCAGTGACGCGCGCCCAGAAGTGGTTGTTGCACCTGTCCAATGCGCTGGTGGGCGTGACAGGGCTCGTCTACGGCTGGATGCGTTACTTTGCCGAGAGCGATGACCCCTTCGCGATCGCCAACCATCCCTGGCAACCTGAATGGCAGCACGCCCACATACTGACGGCACCCTTGCTGCTGTTCGCCGTGGGGTGGATGTGGTCCAACCACGTTCTGGTCAAGATTCGCTCGGGAGCCAAGAGTGGCCGGCGGAGCGGCTTGCTACTCGTGGCGTTCATGTTCCCCATGGTGTTCTCTGGCTACTTGCTGCAAACCGCGAACAGCGAAGCCTGGAGGGAGGCCTGGGTCGCAGTCCACGTCTGCACTTCGGTCGTTTGGTTTCTGGCGGCAGTCGTGCACCCCTTCTTGCCCAGTATCAAGATCGAACGAGGGAGCCAATCGGAGAGCTAGAGCGCCTCTCTCGGATCGACGCGCTGCCTAAAGACCCGTTCGAAGAACCACCCGAGTCCATGATACAACCGCCGACGACGGTGGGCCGTGTGAACGGATCGAAGGATGTCACGCCGCCGCTCACGTTCCGGTTCGTAGGCCGACATAAAACGAGCGTAGTCCGTGCGCGACATGCCGCGCCCCGTGTCACCTTCCCGTCGCGACACATAGCGGAACAGTCGGCGCAAATTGCGTGAGACTTCCATCCTGGAGGGCTTCTTTTTGACTTCGGATTGATCCAGGTCAATCACCCAGAGCTCGGGCTCTTCCCCGTCCACGACACCTGAATTGACGAGCACGTTGGTCGGCGTCAGGTCGGCGTGCAGAAATCCATGACGATGCATTTGGCGCACCAATGCGCCCAGTGCCCGCAGCAGGGCCCGCTTAGGTCCAACTTGGAGTTTGCCCAAGCGTGCTTGCCCTAGTAAGAATCCCAGGTCCGTCGTTCCGTCAATGCGGCGACTCACCAGGTCCAGGTACCAACCTCCCCCACTGGCGGGCCGTGCCCTGGCAGCCACGACTTGGGGCGTCGCGATTCCTGCGCGGCGTAATGTGTCCGAGAGGATCAATTCCCTGAAGGGGCGCTCCGGATTCAAGTAACGCTCGCCGGTGACCCAACGCATGAGTCCTCCGTGGCTGAAGCGACGAACGACGAAGCGTTCACCTTCCGCCTCCAGCTCGAACAAAGGCCGGCGCCCCGAAAGCTCGCTCTGGCAAAGTTCCCCGTCGTGCTCGGGGCCGTAGCCCGTGCCGTGAATGGCTCGGGCAACGGCCACGTGCAGCGCCAGGATGCCTTGCGGGCTCTCGTCCACGAAGTAGCCCGAGGGCAACTCGTGGAGGATCGGGAGCGACACGGCCATGGGATTGCCGGCGCGCGAACGCGCCGGCTTGAGGCGGCCTAGAGCCCAGTCCCGAAGGAAGGACCGGAGGGTGCCTTCGGCTTGACGGGCTCCGGCTCGGGCTGCTTGGCAACAGGCTCCGGCTGCTTAGGTTTGGAAGGCTGAGCCGCGCGCTTGGCAGCCGCTTGGTCACTCAAGCCGCGGCCAAAGGACGCTGCGGACGCTGGAGTCAGCACGGGTGCCGGAGCTTCTTCACGCGCGGGACGTTCCTCACGCGCGGGGCGTTCCTCACGGCGGGAGCGCTCTTCTCGGCGCGGGCGTTCCTCGCGGGCGGGGCGTTCCTCGCGGGCGGGACGTTCTTCTCGGCGGGGACGTTCACTGCGTTCCTCACCGCGTGAGCCACTCTCCGACGATTCGCGCCTACCAATGGGGCGAGCATTGCGATCAGCGGGCTGCTCTTCCCGGTCGCGGGAGCGACTGGGTCGCTCATCGCGATCTCGTCCGCGGCTACCTTGCTCGTCGCCGTCACGGGAATCGTCTCTCGAGCGACCGCCACCGGAGCGGCCACGACCACGACCTCGGTCGCCGCCACCGTCGTTTCCACGGCCATCCCGACGACCCTCACGGGTCGGGGGCTCGCCATCCTCATGCACATCCCCGAGTTCGATGAACTCTGTGGGAATGGGATCGGAGAGGAATAGGGAACCGCGGTCATAGAAGTTGACGCCTTGTTCCCAAGCATCGAGGGCGTACACGGTCACGACCACGTAGTGGCGCGCCTGACGACGACCTGATTCGAGAGCTTGCTCCTCGTCTTTGGCGAGATGCAAGAAGGCACGACGGCCGGCGCGCAGGCCGTAACGCTCTGCCCGTTCTGCGTCGCGGCTGCCCATGCCAACGTAGAGTAATTCCTGGGGCTTCTCAGGCTTGCCGGGATCGACTTCGATGGAGTGCCCGTAGAGGGCGCGGATACGATCTTCATCGATCGCATAGCGGGCGCGGTCGCCAGCTTCGATCGCGTCGTAGAGGTCGTCCACTTCAATGGGCTCCCCCAGGCGTTCGTTCAGGACCTGAACCACTTCGTTGCAATCTGCGGTGCCAAAGCGATCGAGCTCGATGTCGAAATCCTCCGGCTTGTGGCGCAGCATGTAGGCCAGGGAGCGGGTAATACGTTCAATCAGAGACGGATGTGTCATGGGGACAAAAAATTCAGCGGACTGCCGCTGAGTGGCGCGCGAAGAGTCGGCGCAAAAAAAACTAGGGGTGATCGATTAGGAAGGCGCGCGGGCTCACCAGGCCCGGCTGCCGGGGTTACAGGGGGAAATTGTATCCGCCGGGCAGGAGGGCGTCCAAGCCCTGAGCCCGGGGATCCGTCAAGTGGAGGCCGGCATCGCCAACTCTCCCTCACTTTGACCGATGATGGCCGCGCCACAGGAGTCCGACCAAACGTTGACCACGGTGCGCATCATGTCCAGGGGACGATCCACCGCGAGCAGCAGGGCTGCCCCCTCGATGGGCAAATTGAGCGCCGAGAGAATCGTGAGCATCATCACCAGGCCTGCTGAGGGGATTCCCGCTGCCCCAACGCTCGCCAGCAGGGCCATGACCACCACCAGGGCCTGGGCCGCAAGACTCAGGGGTTCTCCGCCCAGCGTGGCGTAGTACTGGGCCAGGAAGATCACCCCGATGCACTCGTAAAGTGCTGTCCCGTCCATGTTGATGGTGGCTCCCAGTGGCAAGGTGAAGGACGTCACTTTGCTGCTGACGCCGCCGCGGGTCTCTACGGTCTTCAAAGTCACCGGCAAGGTCATGCTCGATGAGCTCGTGCTAAAGGCCGTCATCAAAGCCGGTCCCATGGCCTTGGCCCAGCGCAGGGGCGAGATGCGCCCGATGAACTTCAGCAACAAGGGCAAAGTCACGCAGGCGTGGATGACCAAGGCCAGAGCCACGGTCACCATGTAGACAAGCAGGGCCTTGAAGGGTTCGACTCCCGTGCTGGCGGTGACTTTCACCAACAAAGCGAAGACACCGTAGGGCAGGAGGAACAGGACCCCTTCCGCCATGCGCATCATGACCTGGAAGAAGGACTCGAATAGATCGCGGATGCGGGAGGAATGGGGTTCCGCCGCCCGCGTGATGAAGTAGCCGAGAAGCAAAGCAAAGAAGATGACCTGCAACATCGCGCCATTGGACGTCATGGAGCTGACCACGTTCTCGGGAATCATGCGCCGCAGGATCTCGAGTGGGTTTTCCTCGCGGGTGCCGATCTCCGCGCTGGCGGAAAGACCGAGCTCTGCACCGACGCCGGGCTGAATCAAGTTGACGAGAATCTGGCCAATCAAGATGGCGAGCAAACTCGTGCCGATGTAGTAGGCAAATGTCTTCCAGCCGAGTCGTCGCAAATCCTTGAGCGCACCCACGCTAGCCACACCGGCGACGATGGAACTCAAGACCAAGGGCACGATCAACATCTTCAAGAGGGCCATGAAGATGTCCGCCACGAAAGCAAACGGCCAAATCCAAATGGCACGCTGGCTCTCGGGGTCCAAGGCCATGGCCACCGCGATGGGGTCAGCGTCCGAGCCCTGCGCCAAGAACCAGACGAC
>JBLIMI010000417.1:0-4206 GCA_047638655.1 Minisyncoccia bacterium
TCGGGTCGTAAATGTCGAGCTCGATGAATGCAACTGAGGTCAAAGCGCCGCGTACCAACTGCCCGCGAATGTCATCGGAAACCGCGGGCCGATCTGCCGACGGATTGAGGTATCGGCTCGGCAAGATCCCCCATGCTTCCAGAGTGTCAACGTAGATGCCTGCTCGCACTTCGATGTGACGACGGTCCGGTGCTGGAAAAATCTCCTCCACTCGACCCAGCTCAACTCCTAGAAATTCAACCGGCGCGCCAACCTCCAGCCCATTCACGCTCTCCGAGAAGTAAAAGTAGGCGGGGGTTGTTCGGCGCTGCAGTTGACTGATGCCGAGCCACATCAACGAACCGATGGATAGGCCCACACCGACCGTAACGAACAGTCCCAGTTTCCAGCGATTGGTGTTTGAAGCGGTCATGGTTCGAATCAGGAGAGGGAACGGCGGTGGAAGAAAGCCTGAACTCGTGGATCATCACTCTCATCGCGCAAGACAAGGGGAGGTCCATTGGCGATCACGCCGCCAGCGTTCTGGCCCAGCATGATGCACTCGTCAGCGATGCGAAAAATACTTGGAAGCTCGTGGGTGACGAGGACTGTCGTCACGCCCATGTTGTCGCGCAGAGAGGTCAGTAGATCGTCCAACTCAACGGCGGTGATCGGATCGAGCCCGGCACTCGGCTCGTCGAGAAACAACAAACGCGGTTCCATGGCAAGGGCGCGGGCGATGCCAGCGCGTTTTTGCATTCCGCCGGAAACCTCGGACGGAAGGTGATTTCCGAAGCCGGCGAGTCCCACGAGCGCCAAGCGCGCGGAGGCGAGCGACAGCACCGCCTCCGCGGAAAGATTCGTCCAGCGCCGCAAGGGCATCGCCACGTTCTCCGCCAAGGACATGGAGCCAAATAGCGCGCCGCCCTGAAAGGCAACACCAAACGGGGGCAAGCCCTCCTCGAGGTTCGGCCAACCTTCCTCCATGACATCCACGGAACCGGCAAGCGGGCGGTGCAAACCAACGAGATTTTGCAGCAGGGTAGTCTTGCCGCAACCGCTTCCCCCGAGGATGGCGAAGATGCTGCCCGCAGCCACCTCAAAGGAGAGGTTCTTTTGAACGGGAATGTTGTTGTAGCCAACACTCAATCCCTCCACGCGGACGGCGACCTTTACAGCACTTTGCGTGGTTCCCATTAGATCCCGAAGAGGTTGAACAGCAGCGTGAAGATGGCGTCCAGCACCACCAAGAAGAAGAGGGTGATCACCACTGCGGAAGTCGTGGAACTTCCAACGCCAGCAGCACCACCGCGAGTCGAGAGTCCCCGCTGGCAAGCGACCAAGCCGATGGTCACGGCAAAGATCACGCTCTTGAACAATCCTCCGGCCACATCACCGAAGCCAACCGCGGTGTGCAATTGCACAACGTAAGCGAGGGTCGTTAAACTCAGGTACTGCACGGCGATGATCAGTCCGCCGAAGACCCCCACAACCATCGAGATGGCCGTCAGCATGGGAACCACGATCACTAGCGCCAAGAGTCGCGGGATCACGAGGTAGCGCTGCGGATCGAGGCCCAAGGTGCGCAAGGCATCCACTTCCTGGCTGACCTGCATCGTGCCAAGTTCTGCTGCATAGGCCGCTCCCGAGCGCCCAGCCACGACAATTGCGGTCATCAAAGGCGCCATCTCACGCACCATCGAGAGTCCCACAAGGTCTGCAATGAAGATGTTGGCGCCAAATCGTTCGAGCTGAAAAGCCGCCTGCAATCCGATGATCAAACCCACGAGGAAGTTGATCAAGACAATGATCGGGACGCCGTCCGCACCGGCTCTTTCCATCAGGCGGGTAATGTCGCTCCACTGGACAGAACCCAAGTCGCGCAATGCCCGCCGACCTGAGTTGGCCAGGTCTCCGACGAAAGCAAAAGCATCGCCAAGCACACGGACCATCCCCAGGGTCGTGCGGCCCACTTCATCCAGGAATGGAACCTTGCGCGCTGCGGGCGAAGAACAATCGCCATCTTCTTCACAACTGTAGAGCGCAATCAAGCGAGCCGCCGCTTCGTCCGCACCGACGACTTCAAAACCAGGCTCACCCTTTAGTCTAAGACTCTGCAAGAGAGCCGCCGAAGCTCCGTCGAACTCTCCGACATCGGACAGATCGACCGTGAATGTGGCCCCTGAGTTCCGTTCCTTCTCCACGGCGCGCCATAACACGTCCCCATCCGCAAGCAGGCTGTCCCCCTTGAGGTGAAGGGTGACCTGGTCTCCCGTTGTGAGGCGATCGATCTCGAGGCGCTGCTTGCTCACGATCTGGTCAGCCCTTAACCGACTCCGCCCGTGATGCAGGTCCCGAGCACGTTGCCGCCCAGACCCTCGAGTTGGTTGTTCGTCTGCTCCACCATCGACTTGGGAGTTGAACCCAATCGAACTACGAGCAGAATCCCGTCAGCAATGGCTCCCAGCAGGCTCGCATCGCTAATTGAGAGTGCTTCGGGAGTGTCGATCAAGACGTACGAGTAACGCTGCTTCAATTTGTTGAGCACGACTCGCGTCCGTTCCGATCCGAGCAAGCGCGAGGGATTGTCAGGCAAGTTACCGGCCCCGACGAGTGAAACACCAGAGTGAACTGTGCGGCGTACGGCGGCATCGAGAGCACAACGTCCGCGTAACACATCCGCCAAGCCCGCCCGCCTTTCCAGGCCGAAGAACCCCTCGATCGAAGGATCGTGCATGTTGGCTTCGAGCACGAGAACTTCGTTGCCGGGCAGCTCTGCGAGTGCCAGCGCCAGGTTGACCGTCGCAACGCTCTTGCCCTCGCCCTTCACAGCGCTGGTGATCACCACCGTCCGCGATGCCCCGTCGGGATTGAGCGCGATGATCGAGTTGCGTAGATTGCGAAACTGCTCTGCGATGGCTCCGCGAGGTTTGGAAATCATGCGGATTTCCTCCATCGTCACCTCCCCCACAGGCGAGTCGGCGGAAGCCGGCAGCAGTTCTTCCTCTACGGGATCAGTTTGGAGATTCGGCTCGCTCATCTTTCATTCGTCCTCAGGTCTGGCCAAGCATGACCCATCCTGCTCTTCGACCGGCCCCGGACCAAGCCCAAGGCCTATGATCTTCGAACCTTTCCCGGACGGCCAAGTCTCGCAGGATCGGGTCGATTCAAGCCCGAAAGCCGCAGTGGGGAGCGATATCCCTTTAGCGCTCCCGATCTAGCCGCTGTAGATCAATCACGAGGGAGGGCTCGAGCCGTGGCCATTCGGGAGCCGTGAGCCGGCTGTGCAACACGTTTTGTGGAGACTTGGCTGCCGACCGAACCTCGTTGGTGAACTGCTTTACCAAGGCATCCTCCGCAGCTTGATTCAGGCGACGGATGGCATGCTCCAGGGCACCCATCAATGCCACTCGTTGGGCTACGCTCTTGGGCCCCGCAACGACGGCCTGCAACAGGACGCCGCGCGCTTGCTTGCCGCGCCGAACCCCCGCAAAGGCCCCCAGACGGGAAAATTCCTCTGCGGTCAACTCGGCAACCGCCGGACCCGGACCGTCCGCAGCCACGGGCACCAAGGCCCCCGCCAGCAGAAAGCTGAACCGCAGAGACTCCGCGGTCCGGCCATTTGATGCGCTGATGGCTCCTTGAGCCACCTGCCTCAGCAGGCCAGGCCCAACGGCGAAGCGGGCCCACTCGAGATGCTCCACCAATCCCTCCCGGGCGCGCCGTTCGTCCAGTTCACCGAGTCGAAGGCACTGGGCAATCGCACCGGACAGATCCCGCTGTAGCAGCGCGATGTCGAGGAAGAACAACTCCACTCTTCTACTTCCCCCCAGTTCTTCTCGCACCGGCTCCAAATTCAGCGCTACGACCAGACGCGCCAACTCGTCTTCGTAGCCTGCCCGCGCCGCCCAGGTCAAGAGCTCTGGCCAGTCGGCCACTTGTATTTGGTTAGCGCCTGCCACCTGCATAGCGAGTAGCGCGCGCATGGACTGAAATCGCAAGTCCGGGGCAACATCAGTACTTGCCACCACCTTCTTGAGTAAGGCGTGGGCCGCCTCGCTCGTCACTCGTTGGCCCTCGAGCAAGACCAGCCGCATCCATTGCTGACTCTCGCTCAATTCATCGAAGTTCCGAATCCACCGAGATCCGGAAAGCCCCCCGCCGAGCTCCACCCCCCCCGCACCTATCAATCCGCGAGTGACCCGAGTGGCGAGCCGCTGCCCCGGC
>JBLIMI010000418.1:0-4186 GCA_047638655.1 Minisyncoccia bacterium
TCTGAGACCTATGACGGCTCCGGAAGTTTCGGTTTCTAGTTAGTGAATCGCTGTTTGAGGTTGTCCTTGCTGGGCGGACCCGGCGCAGACGGGGTTGTTCTCGGTTCAGGAAGAGCCGGCATGAGCGGCTGCCGGGGAATTCTTGCAAGGGCACCTGGAACAAATGACCGATCCCCCTTCTGGCTGGCCCTGAAATGGGCTTTTCGCCCCAGATTCCCGAAGACGATTTGGAAAAAGGATCCACAAAGGCGGAGCAGGAGCTTCGCGGTGGATCCTGCCGAAGTGCAGAATCAGGTGCGGGGAAACCAGCGTCCCCCTCGCGCCTAAAGATGTCCCTACGAATCCTCATCTCCAGCTCAGACGAGAAGCAGCGAGCCCACCTGGTGAGCCTGTGCGAGTCGCTAGGGGGAAGAGCCTTCGAGGCATCGGACGCACGAGAAGCCCTTGCTGGAGCCAAGACTTCCAACCCCCAAGTCATTCTGCTCGGGGCGGAGGCGTGTGCAGGGGAAGTCCTGACCGCTCTCGAAGCGGCCTGTCCCGGTGCCGCGATCTGGCGCTGTGGCGCAATCAAGAAGGGCACAGCGCAATCTCAATTGGACGCGGGCGCCACCGACTTGTTGGACGAACACCCCAGCCGCGAGCAACTCGAGCATGCATTTGCCCGGGAGAAGCAACGCCGACGGCTCACTCAGGAGCGCGACCAGATCCTTTCGGAGCTCGATCAGCTGCGCGGGACCGACCTCATCGGGCGCTCGCGCCCCATGCTTCGGCTTCACGACCAGATTCAACGCATCGCCTCAACCCCGCGCACGACGGTGCTGGTCACCGGCGAGGTGGGAACGGGCAAGGAATCCGTGGCGCGGGCCATCCACCGTAGCTCCGCGCGGGCACCCCATCCCTTCGTGCCCGTGTCTTGCGGGCTTCCGAGTGAGACGTTGGCGGAGACCTTATTCTATGGGGACCTCTCCGAGGCACAGGGTCAGCCCACGCACTGCGCCCTGGTGCGCGCGGAAGGGGGAACCCTCTTTCTCGATCAAATTGACTGCGCCAGCTTGGAATTGCAGGAACGCTTACTTGAGCTGGTGCAAGACAGGTGCTGGCGCTCGCTCGCAAATGGTGAGGATCGACATGCGGACGTCCGAGTCGTAGCTTCGACGAGCAAGGATCTGGCCCGCTTGGTGGCGGAGGGTCGCTTCCGCGAGGATCTGCTCTACAGGCTCAACGTGCTCACGCTCGATGTGCCTGCTCTTCGTGAACGGGGAGAGGACATCGCCCTGCTCGCTAACCACTTCCTGATCCGCATCGCCCGTGAAATGGGGCGATCCGCTCCTACCCTCGCGCCTGAAAGCACTCAGGCCATGCAAGCCCACGGCTGGCCGAGTAACGTGCGAGAGCTTCACAATGTTCTCGAACGGGGTCTGATCGTCACGGCGGGGCGGGTCATCACTTGCTCTGACCTTGGTCTCGGTGAGGGGTCCGGCGAGGGCTCGCCTTTGCACGAGGGCGAGGACTTCCGCATTCGCCACATGGAGGAAGTCTTGATTCGGCGAGCATTGGTCTCCACTGGGGGCAACCGCAGCCAAACTGCTCGCCTGTTGGGGGTCAATCGCACGACCCTCTACAACAAGCTCCGCGTCTACGAGATCGAAGAGTAGGCCTGTCGGGGCTGGTCGCTGCTCCTGTGTGGAGCACCCAGCAGTTTGAGCGCCCTGGAAGCCATGTGTTGAATTTTTCGACACTCCCGTTCCCACCGTAGATGGAAAAAATGGGCCGTCTTGGGGGCAGCAGGCCCCAGAAGTGGAAAAAAGTACACAGCACAACGCTTGGCTCATCAAGGGAAACGGAAGCGCTGGCCGAAAAACTCACTGCTGACCAGTACGGGTCACAGAAAGAACTTCGGACCAGGGACCGCGATGACCGCCAAAGCACTCACCAAGAACAACCTCCAGCCAACCCGCGAGCAAGCCTCGCAAGAGGTAGGAGCAACGATCCGACGCACCGTCGTGGGTCCCTTCGCGCCGCTGCTTGCTTCGCTCTCGGGACTCGAGAAGGAATTTCCGGCTGACGACCTACGCACGGCCCAACTGGGGCACGTGATCGAAATGCTCGAGTCCGTTCGACATGGAGTGGAAGCGCTCGTCGACCTCGTCGCTCCCGACGACCAGGATCCGCTTCCGTGCACATTCGAAGAACTCGCCCGGGCAGCCCTGCGCGCACTTCCGCAAAAGCAACGTGGAAAAATTCAACTGGCACTCGAGAACGCGAGCGTTCAGTGCCAGATCGATGGACCCCGTCTCTCGCGCTCCCTCTCTTATGTGCTGCTGGCCAACGTCCAGGAAGGCCGGGAGGCGATCTTCCACGTCAAGACTGGCGGGAACAGCGGTTGCTTCACCTTGCACATCCCGCCGACCACCTCCCGCCCCGAGCAGACAGCCCCCGTCTGCATGCATCTTCAATTGGTCGCGGAGCGAGAAATCGTGCGCCTTGGCGGCTCACTTGAGTGCTTGAACTGGGAAGACGGAACCGTGCAGCTCACGGTCGTGCTGCCTTTGACAGTTCAAACGCGGGAACCCGCTTAATCATGCAAGTACTGATCGTCGAAGAAGAACAGAGTATTGCAAGCGCAATGGCCTTCGCGCTCGAGTCCCGTGGGCACTGTGTTCACGTGGCCAGCGACGCGCGCAACGCATTGAATTTGCCGCGGCCCGATGTCTTGATCGCGGACCCCGAATTGCCCGGGATCTCCGGCCTCGACTTGCTCGAGCAGTACCGTCATCGAGGCGCCACACCGCGCACCATCTTCATCTCCTCGGCACCGTCCCTCGAGAGTTGCCGGCGCGCCCTGCGGCTTGGAGCCTCAGAGTTTCTCTCCAAGCCTTTCCGCCTGGAAGAATTGGTGCGCGCTGTCGAATCAAAGCATCCGGAGCCCAAAGCTCTCTTCGAAGAGTGCTACCCGCTTTCCAATGATGTGGTCGAGAATTGCCTACGAGATCTCGCCGCCTTCGCCATTCGCCGAGGAGTCGGTCCCACCTGCCGTGCCCGTGCCTGCAGCGCGGTTGGCGAACTCGTCGAGAATGTAATGCGACACGCCTACCCGGACGCTGAAGGATCCGTGCGCATGTCGGTGACCATCGACGAACGCGACCTGACCATCACGATCATTGACGATGGCGTGGGCATGGACACTGCAGAGATCATCGCAGACCTCATGGAGTTCCAAGGTGGACTCTCCCGTGCAGCAGCCCTCTCCGAAGACATTGACCTGCGCGCAGACATCGGCGTAGGAACCACCGTCCAGTTGCGCTTCGGCGCCTACACCGTGGACTACTCGGGGGCTGACAAAGCCGACCTGACAGAGCTGGACTTCCTGACTCCAGAGACGACGCGACAAATCCTGTCCACCCTCGAACTCGAGGGTGCCGAGTCGTTCTTCCAAATCACGCCTGCGTTGGCCGTCGTCATTGGACGACTGCTCGCTGGGCCGGACCCTGAGCGTCTCGTGGCGCAAGCCCTTAGGAGCTAGAACCCCATGGGCCTGGACGATTTTGCACCCGCAGCGAGCGCTGAAGAGAACCTCGACGAGGACCTCTTCGACTTTCCGCCGATGAATATTCCCGAACCGCCCCGGGCGGAGGTCGAAGTGGTTGCCGAAGTTGCAACAGACGATCTCGACCTGAGCGAGGAAGGATCTACAGCAGTGGCCAAGGAAGCCAAAGGCCGCGCCACTTGCACCGGGCTCGATCCTAAACTGGATGCGGACCTCTTTGGTTTTCCTCCGCTCGATCTCTCCTCCCTTGGAGCGGCAGAGCCGGAACAACTGGACGCTGAACTCGCAGTCGCTGGAGGCGGACCTTCCGTGGCGGACTTCCTCGAGGATGACCTTGGCGACATCATGCGTGACGCGCATGAAGAGCAAGAGCGAACCACCGTACCCGCGGCTCAAGGATCCATAGTACAGCCCGTGGCAGCAGCAGCATCCGTTGCTTCAGCCCCAGTCGCGGCAGCAGCATCCGTTGCTTCAGCCCCAGTCGCGGCAGCCCCTGCCGCCATGGCTGCACCGGTTCAAGTCCACACCGTAGCCGCCGCAGGGCCCCCGTCCAAATTGATGTTGGTCATGACCGCCGCCACGATCCTCTTCATGTGCGGCTTGCTCGGCATCGCCTGGAGAGCCACGAGCACATTCCAA
>JBLIMI010000419.1:0-4178 GCA_047638655.1 Minisyncoccia bacterium
TCGGCGCGCAGGGCTTCCGTGTCGGGTGCGGTCACTGCCGAGACACCGAAAGGAGAGGCACTGGAGGGTGCCGTCGGGGCAGCCGGAGCAGCCGGAGCCGTGGCGCGCCAAATGCTCGGAGTGGAAACATCAGGGACGCTGACAGAGGGAGTGGGGACGGCCGGTGTCGACGGAGGAAACACCAACACGCGTGGCGCGCGGCGGAGGTTCATGACCGTGCTCTTGCTGCCGCATCCGTTGCAGCAACAGCAGCAGCCACTACCGGAACGTGAGCCGCCGGCTTCGAGTGCTTCGATGCGCGCCAAGAGCGACTCGATCATTCGATCCTTGTCAGCCTCGGGGCAGCACTCAGCGTCGTTGTCCGTGCAATCGTCTGCACCAGAGAACTGGAATTCGAAGTTGCTGAATTGGTCTCTGAATTGCTCTTCGGCTTCTTCCATGGACTCGCGCAGTTCTTCCATGTCGGCGTTGAACTCCTCCATGTCAGCGTTGAACTCTTCCATGTCAGCTTCATCGAACATGTCCTCGAACTGTCCTTCGAACTGTTCGGCGAAGACGTCGAACTGGCCGTCCATTTCGGCCATGGCCTCTTCAAGCTCACTCTGGCGCGAGTCCATGGCACCTTCAAGCTCGCGCTCGTGATGACGCATCTGGCTCTCCACCTCGCGCTCCATTTGCTCGATTTCGCGTTCGAGTTGGGCCTCGGCGCGCTCGATTTCGCGTTCCATTTGCTCGATCTGACGCTCTAGCTCTTGCTCTCCACGTCGGATTTCCCTTTCGGCGCGCGCTTGTTCCTGTTCGGCGCGCAGCACGTCACGCTCGGCTTGCTGGCGATCCTGCCTCACCTCTCGGTGAGAAGCTGTCTGCGCACGGGCTTCGGTTCTGGCACGCTCCTGAACTTGACGAGCCTTGCCACGAGTTTGCTGGGCGCGCTCTCGTGCTACGTGCGCGTTGCTGCGAGCGCTGTGCTCTAGCTTGTGCCGCACAGCTTCGAGCTCTGCTTGGGCTTTCTCTTCGCAGTTCGCCGCGACCTCACAAGTGGTCTCGGCTTCGCAACGCTCTTTGGCGTCACATTGGGGAGCGGCCGCGGGAGCCTTCTCCTGCACTGCACGGAGAACCGCTAGAGCTCCCGTGGACTCTGCGCCTGCCTCGGTGTAGGTCGCTAGACGGGCCACGGGCGCCTCGACTTCTTGAAGAACGACGGCTTGGGTGCACCAAGCGGCCAGGGACATACTAAGGGCGATGATCGGACGGATCATTTGGTTTCCTCCTGCTCAGGATTCCGGGGTTGGGTAAGTTTCGCCTGGCCCACAAGGGCAGGCAGTAAAGAGCGCAAGCGTTGTTGGCGTTCGCGCAGACGTTGCACACGCTGGTCTAGATCGGCCAAGGCGTGTGCGCGTTCGGGGGGGAGTGCCTGGTGGGCTGCGCTGGCGTGCAACTCATCCAGCTCCAGGAAGAGCCGACCCAGTTCTTGGTCGAGGACTTGCAGCAAGCGGTCCAGCGGGTCGATCACCGTGGTGCTGGGTTGGGTGCTGGAGGAACTCTCCACACCGCGGCTCCAGGGGTTTGACGTGGCGGGAAGCTCGGCCACTTGCGGATGAGCGTTGGCCCCTGGCAAGCAGACAGCGGCCAAGGCCAAGGTCGTCAGACAAAGTGCGCTGGCGGGCGTCGAAGGGCGGTGGTCCGCGGGCTTGCGACTCTTGTCGAGCAAGCGGGTGATGCGTGAAGCGAGGCGTGAGTTGCGGGCGGCCATGGGGACCACCGCCACCACCGGTCGAAGGTCGAGCACCCAGGTGGCGACCTCGGTCAGGCAGCGCGCGAGACCTAGCTCGTCGCGTATGTTCTGCGCGGCCCAATCGTCGCTGAGGAACTCGGCGATCTCCTGCAATTCGCGGCGCGCGATGCGGTTGAGCACTTGAAAGAAGAACAGTCGTTCCACGATTCCCACGGCGAAGAACCAGAGGGGGTCACGGCGCAGAATGTGCGCCAGTTCATGGGCCAAGAGAGCTTCCTGTTGCGACTCCGAGAGTTCCGTTAGGGTCCTGGCGGGGACACAGATCTGCGGCAAGAAGACGCCCACTGTGGCCGGGGACTTGAGGTGCTTCGAAATCGTCAGGCGAGGTGCGCGCCTCAAACCCGCACGGGCGGTCAGTCGTTCCAGGCTGTCGCGGGCGGGTCCGCGGCGCACGGGGATGCGGCCAGCCAAGCGGTCGGTGATTCTGCGCCAGGCGAATAAGAAGAGCGCCACGCCGAGCAATCCGCCCAGCATCCAGAGACCGACGATCAATCGTTCCCAGGTGAACTCAATGTCCACGCCTTGGCCGAGAACGCCGGCTGGGAGAATCTCGGTGGGGGTGGGCAGGCTGACGGAAAGCGGAGCGGGGTGGGTCCACACGAGGCCACCGACTAGGGGTTTGATTTCAAACCCGGCCTGTAGGGTGGCGCTCAAGATGCCGCCCAGCAGCGCGGTCTTCCAGATGCGCTCTTTGAGGCGCAATGCGTCCCGTGAGAGGTAGCGTGTGATGAGCCAGGCGCCGGCCAAGAACAGAGTGCTGTGCAGGCTGTAGGTCACGATCCAGGCCAGGAGGTCCTGGAAGATTGAGTTGGACAACATGTCAATTGGCCCCTTGCTCGTGATCCGCAATGCGTTGCTTGAGCGCGTCAAGTTCGGCTGCGTCGATTTCCTTTTCTTCGATCAAGTGGCTCACGAGAGCACTGAAATCGCCCTCAAACAGTCGCTGGGCCAGGTCCGAGACCATGGAGCGTTTGACCTCGCTCTCCGTGACGGTGGGCTCGTAGATGAACTGACGACCTTCGGAGTGGTGGCAGACGACCCCTTTCTTCTCCATCTTGGAGAGCATCGTCGCGATGGTGGTCAGAGCGCGCGAATGACGCTCCGGCAGGGCCTCGTGCACCTCGGCCACTCGGGCCGATTGGAGCTTCCAGAGGACGCGCATGATGGCGAGTTGGAGTTCGCCGAGGGTGTGTTGTGAGGTCATTAGGTCAGAAGGTGTATGTCGAGTTGGTGGCCGTCAACTACCTAGGTAATACGACCTCGGTAGTTTTGCGTCCAGGGGTTTCTTCAGGAGGACTGCAGGTCTTACGGCGGGCGAACCTTCGCGGGGAATGGGCAAGAGGTCCCGCGCAGGCGATTGAACTCGGCCCTCGGGGGCTCTACCTTCCTTGTTCAACACTTGACCGTCCTTTCGGGCGACCCCACGCGACACAGGAAGCGCACCTTGAGTAAGACAAAGAAATCCCCCACGGCCCGCAAGGCGACCAAGAAACCGGCCCCGAAAGCGGCCACGAGTCCGGCCAAGAAAACGGCCAAAACGACTCGGCACAAGTACACGGCGAAGACCGCTGACAAGTACGAGCTCTATCAAATGAGCGTTCAGTCCGCCGACACGGATGTGGACTTCCTGATGGAGACCTACAAGGAGCTCAACGGCCGCAAGCCGCAGCACCTGCGCGAGGACTTTTGTGGGACGGCACTGATCTGTTGCGATTGGGTTTGCCGCGGAGAGTCCTTCACCGCCGAGGGCTACGACCTGGACCCCGAGCCGGTGGAGTGGGGCAAGCAGCACAACTTCAAGAAGGTCGATAAGAAGAAAGCCAACGATCGCATCGACCTCTACGTGGAGGATGCCCGCGCGCCAGGTCGCAAGGCGGCCGACGTTCGCATCGCACAGAACTTCTCTTACTGGCTGTTCATGGAGCGGGCGGAGTTGCTCGAGTACTTCAAGCTCGCCCACGACAGCTTGGCCAAGGATGGCATCTTTGTGATCGATCTCTACGGTGGCACGGAAGCGACGGAAGAGATGCTGGAAGAACGCAAAATTGAAGGTGGCTTCACTTACGTCTGGGATCAGGACGCCTACTACCCCGGCACGGCTGAGTTCCTTTGCAACATCCACTTCAAGTTCCGTGACGGGACAGAATTGAAGAACGCTTTCCAGTACCACTGGCGCGTGTGGGGCATGGCGGAACTCAAGGATCTGTTGCTCGAAGCGGGTTTCAAGAATCCCACAAGCTACTTCGAAGGTGACGACGAAGACGACCCCGAAGAAGGCAACGGCATTTTCGTCGCAGAACAACGGGGCGAGAACTGCGAGTCCTGGATCGGCTACTTGGTCTCACAAAAATAGAGCCCGCAATCCGCGCTCGATTCCAACAAA
>JBLIMI010000420.1:0-4160 GCA_047638655.1 Minisyncoccia bacterium
TGACCATGAGAACGAGCAGGCCGGCCACTTCTGCATTCTCTGTCATTAACTTATGCAGGACCTGCGCCAACCGGATCGATTCAGTGCAGAGATCCTCGCAGATCAAATTATCGCCTGAAGTTGTGGCATAGCCTTCGTTAAAGATCAGGTAGAGCACCCTCCGCAATAGCGTGGTGACAGCACGTGAAAATCAGGCACAACCGTTCGTCGGGAATCATTTCATCCGGGTCCTGGATTTGGTCCGCCTGCTCCAAGTCAGCGAGTGTCTCAAGTGGAACTCTCCTGGCAGAGTAGTTCTCGTTGGAACGCCAACGCTCGATGGCCATGAGCACAGCCTCGGCCAGCACATCTTCGGCCAATTCGAAGTCGCGAATCCCCCTCGGTAGGACGGACAGGACACGGCCCCACCCATCCCTAACGATCCGCTCGATAGCGATCCTGGAGACGTTGGAAGATGAGTGGGTCAATGCGTTCCGAGATCACTCAAAGACTCGGACGGGGCGAACTTCAATCGATCCGTGAGTCGCGCTCGGAACCTTGGCGGCGTAGGCCAATACTTCATCAAGATTCTTGCAGTCTAGGACGTAGAAGCCACCAAGTTGCTCTTTGGTCTCAGCAAAAGGTCCATTGCAAATCTCGGTCTTGCCGTTCCGCACGCGCAGGGTGCTGGCGCTGTGCACGGGATCAAGAGCGTCGGAGGCGAGCATGACGCCTTTCTCCGCGACCTTCGCTGTGAAGGCCATGTAGCCCTCCATCAAGGCACCGAATTAGCGGGTCGGCGGTTGCAGTTCGACTTCTTCCGCAGTGTAGATCAAGAGCATGTATTTCATCGTTCAGTGCCTTCTAGGGCGTCAAATTGAGGTGTGGGCGGTCACTTGGCCGCTTGCAGCGGGGGTGACGAAGTGCGTGGACCCATTCGACAGCCAAATTGTATTCTCCGCAAGAAACCGCAATGGGTAGCGGGCTCACTCTTCCCGATAAGCCTTCAGGAACGCAGCGGCGATGCTCTCGGCTAGAATGGCTTGGCCGCGCTTACTGAAGTGGCAAGGATCGTAATACAGCGTTTCGCTGACGTCCGCAAAGACCAGGCTGGCATCCAGGAATTCGACCCCCTCAGAGAGCAATTCCTTGCCCGCAAGTTTGAGCTTGGGGTAGCCGACTTGAGCCGCTTGCATCCATTGTTCCGTGGCTTTGCCCGTGCTCAACTCCTCTTCTGTGGCCACCTTTGCGCCCTCCGAGTGCAGTGTGGGTTGCAGCACGTGCAGGTAGAAAATGGAGCGCCGTTTGCAGATGGCATCCATCGAGATCGAGGACTGCTTCCAGCAGTTGACGCACATGTCCATCACCGATTCCAGCCCGCGTTGCCAGAGGGGGCCGCGAACCACCGGGTTCTGGTGGAGCTTGGAATTCTTGGTGGTCTTCGTGCCGGCAACCTGGCCCACCAAATCCGCTTGCATTTGCGATTGTTTGGCCCGTCCTGACCGCAGGCGCCCGAGGAAGAAATTGCCGACCAAGCTACTCCATAGCAAGCGGGAGTCGAGCGCGCGTTGTGCGAGAGCGTCGTTGCCCAGCCGCAGGATGCGAAGGTCCATCATGCCCGCCATGAGCTCTTCATTATCGAGGACATTGCCCACGTAAGGACCCCATTGGGAGACCGATGGCTGCAATGGATTGACCTCAAAGTGGTCGTTGCTATTGGCTACAGCAACCTCGTTGAAGCCATCGAGGTTGATGACGGCGTCTGGTTGAAAGCCACAGGCGAGCAGGTAGACCAGGCTATTGATCTGCTGGGGCTGTTTGAAGGAAGCGCGGGCGTAGCGCAGCACTCGCAGGGGGCGATCCCTGAAACGTTCATCCCGCTTCAAGAGTTCCACCAGGACATCGGAGGCATCCCGTGCAAATCCATTCGCGACAGAGCCACCGAACAGCAAGATGTCGAGAGTCTCTTTCGATTCCTGGGTGGCGAAGTAGGCCGTGTGTTGAGTCGTAAAGCGCAGGGCCGGCAAGATGTCAAAACCCGTGTAGGGGTGCATGACGCGGTGGGCACCCTTCTCTCCCTCTCCTTCCTCTTCCGTTGGATCCCCGGCAGCGCCCAGTTGGTCGAGGTTGTCGACCTCGCGCTGAAACGTTTCGCGTAGGGCGACCGAGTCATAAGCGCGATCAGCCACACTCAGTCGTACACGGTTCGCACCTTCGACGAGTCCCAAACCAATGAGTAGGGTCACGCTGGCAAGGAGTAACTTGCGCGGGCCACCGATGGCGCTCGCTTTGGAATCCGACGGCGTCATGATTTGGATGCAACTAAAAAAGCCTGCACCAGTTCCTCGAGAGGGCGGTGGAGGATGGACTCATTCGTGCGAAGCTGAATTGTACTCTGGTCGCTCGTGCACGGGACAAGGATGCCAAGGGGCTCGAGCCGTTCTTTGAGCAAGGCTCCGTCGATTCCCGTTAGGTGCACCGGGGTCACGTGACTGGAGTTATCGAGTCGCTGGAGTTCGAAACCAGGCAGCCGCGACAGAGCTACGAGGAACTCCTCGGAACGCTGCACGGCTTTCGCCATGCGCTCTTCAAAACCTCGCTGGAAGTGCAATGCAATGGCTGCCTGGGGCCAGGCATGGGCCGGCGAGCCTCCAAACATGCGGCGCGTGTGATGAAGGTCGTCGATGACGTGGGCAGGTCCCGCAAGAACCGCTCCGCAGGTTGCGTTGAACGCTTTGTGCAGAGAGCAATAAACCGTGTCGAAGGGCGCGGCCAGTTCCTTGACAGAGGTCCTTCTCCAGGCGGCTTCGAAATGCAGGCGCGCGCCATCCCGGTGCAACTTCAGGCCGGACTTACGCGCTAGGGCGATCACGCGTTGCAGTTCGTCAGGATCGAAGCATTGGCCTTCGAAACGCCGGACAGGAGACTCGATGGAGAGCACCTGGGCCATGACCTGGACTTTCTCTTCCGCATTGCGCGCCAGGGCTAGCTCGAATTCCGCGAGGCTGAAGTCGTGTCGGCCCAAGCCCAGCGGGATCGGCGTCAATTGACTGAGGACACCGAGGGCGTTTCCCGAGTCACGGCCGACATGGCTTTCGGCTTGCACGAAGACGCGCCCCCCCGATCCTGCCAGGCGACGAATCGCCAGGTGATTGGCCAAGGTTCCCGTGGGTAGGTAGAGCGCGCGCTCTTTGCCGAGATCTGCAGCGAAGGTTTGCTCTAGTTCTTCGACGATTCCGCCGCAGGCGTACTGGTCGATGGCGACTTCCCGCTCACTTGCGATTGCGGCCAGCAGAGTTCCCACATCCCTGGGGCTGAGCAGGATGCCGTCGCTAGTGAAGTTGACGCGCTGTTTGGCTTCGAGATCAATCTCCATGGGGCTCCATCGATGGGGCATCTGCTCCGTCGCGCACGTAACGGTCAAACCACTCGCGCGTCAGTTGATTGCGTTCCTCGGCGAAGCCGGTGAGGCTCTGATCTGCACCCTCGAACATGACCAGACGGTAGGGGATCTTGTGTTCTTGCAAGGCCTGAGCGAAGCGCAGTGCAGACCCCGGGCTCACCCGCCAGTCAGCGGTTCCATGCATCCAGAGGATGGGGGTCTCGCGCGGAAGCTCATGGGCCCAGTAAATCGCAGAGCGTTTCTCAAGCGGGGTGTCGTCCGTTGGGGAGTAACCAGGGATCAGTTCTTCGAAAACCGGCTCCATCTCCGGGCGCTCTTCTCTCCAGCTGACGAGATTCGTCACACCGCAGCGGAAGGCAGCCGCTGCAAAGTGAGGGGAATCACGCAGCGCCTGCAAGCCATTGATGCCGCCGCGGCTACCTCCGTAAAGAGCGATGCGTGTGCTGTCCACGCGCCCCATGCTTTCGAGCATGAGGATTGCATTCAACACGTCGTTGACGCCGGCACCGCCGAACTCTTCATTTTCCTCTGCGCCAGCATTGCCCCGGTATTGTGGGGCGACCACTGCGTAGCCCCAACTCGCCACGCTGGCCAAGAAACCCGAGACTCGTTCCTTCGCGACGTCTCCATTTTCTGATTCAGGATCAAGGATGGTGGCGCCAACAATGGCTTGCAGGGAACGGGAGCTATCCAGGGCGCCCACAGCGGCAGACGCTTGAAAAAAGAGTGAGATGCTGAGGGCAAGTGCGACGGGGGCCATGCGGCCAGGATACGATTC
>JBLIMI010000421.1:0-4156 GCA_047638655.1 Minisyncoccia bacterium
TTTTCTACCGCAAGCTGATTCAGCGCCTCTCCTCCTCACATCGCGTGGTGGCCCCAGATCACATCGGTTGTGGGCTCTCCGACAAGCCTCAAGATTGGGGCTACCGTCTGGAAGATCACATCCAGAAGCTTGAACAACTGGTGCTCGAGTTGGACTTGCGCAACATCACCCTGGTGGTGCACGACTGGGGCGGTGCCATCGGATGCGGTTTTGCAACGCGACACGCGCAGCGCATCGCGCGAGTGTTCGTGATGAACACGGCCGCCTTCCCTGGAGGGCGAATTCCGCGCCGTATTCAGGTTTGCCGCACGCCATTCGTCGGCGAGTACGCGGTTCGTGGCCTGAATGCCTTCGCACGCGCGGCGATCGACATGGCCGTCGAGTCGACAGAAGGCATGCCCGCAAAAGTCCGCAGGGGGTTCCTGGCTCCTTATGATTCCTGGGCCCATCGCATCGCCGTCTTTCGGTTCGTGATGGATATTCCCCTGGAACCCTCCCATCCCTCCTACGCGACGCTCGAAGCCATCGACAAGCAACTCCAGCGGCTCGCTTCCAAACCCATGCGAATTGCATGGGGCGAGAAGGACTGGTGTTTCACTCCGGCCTTTCGTGAGATGTGGGAGCAGCGCTTTCCAGCTGCGGAGACGATGGCCATCGAAGACGCAGGACACTACTTACTCGAAGACGCCCACGAGCGCGTTCTCCCCTGGTTGGAAGAGTGGTTGACCAGGTCCTAACTCCACCGGACTTGCAGGTCCCCGAGCGGGTGAACATCGCGGAGCTCCTGTCGAGCTACGCCAGCAGACAACCCGACCGCGCAGCCGTTCAGGTGGCGAGCGGCAGCGCAGCCAACTTCCAACTCAAGGGTGTCTGCTACGCCGAGCTCGACTCCCAGTCGAACCGCATCGCCCGCGGTTTGAGGGAACGGGGCATGCAAGTGGGTGACCGAGTGTGTGTCTTCGTGCGTCCAGGCGTGCAACTGATCGCGATCACTTTCGGTTTGCTCAAGGCGGGCGCTGTTCCCGTTCTGATCGATCCGGGCATGGGCCGCAAAAGCCTATTGGATTGTGTGGAGCGCATGCAACCGCGCGGGTTCGTCGGCATCCCGCTGGCCCACGCCCTACGTCGGGTCTTCAAGAAAGCCTTCCGCACAGTGGAGTGGGACATCACCGTTGGCTCGCGCTTCCCTTTCGGTGGAACGAGCTTGGATGGCCTCTTGAAGTCCACCGCGGACGACAAGTTCCTGGAAGACACCAAGTGCAACCAAGAGGCAGCGATCCTGTTCACTTCCGGCAGCACAGGTCCCGCCAAGGGTGTCACCTACACCCACGGGAATTTCGTGGCACAGGTTCTCGCTCTCAAACAACTCTACAAATTCGAAGACGGTGAAATTGACGCGGCCTGTTTCCCGCTCTTCGCACTCTTCAGCCCGGGGCTCGAACTCTCGTGCGTGTTTCCCGAACTCGATCCTTCGCGACCCGCAAACTGCGACCCCGCTCGAGTCGTCGAGGGTCTCTTGCGTTCGAACGCCACGAGCACCTTTGGGTCTCCTGCCATTTGGCGGCGCATCGTCCCCTGGTGTCTGGAGAACAATGTCAAACTCCCCCGGCTGCGCCGCGTGTTGATAGCCGGGGCCCCGGTGCCCCCGTCACTTGTGAAAGGCTTTCACCGGATCCTCAGCGAGGACGCCGACATTCACACGCCTTACGGAGCCACGGAATCCTTGCCCGTCTCCAGCATTTCAGGCCGCGAGATCCTGGAACTGCATGCAGAGCATGGCGAGCACGCCATGGGCACCTGCGTCGGCAAGCCGGCTCCCGGCATCGACCTGGAATTGATTCGCATTGAGGACGGCCCGCTTCCGAAGTGGTCAGAAGAGTTGCGCTCGGATCCTGGAGCCATTGGCGAAATCTGTGTGCGCGGTGCGGTGGTGACCCACGAGTACAAGTTTCAGCAAGAAGCCAGCGCCTTGTCCAAGATTCAAGCTGCAGAGGGCTTCTACCACCGCATTGGCGATCTCGGAAAGTTGGATGCTCAGGGTCGTATTTGGTTTCAAGGTCGCAAGAGCCACCGGCTGCAAACGGCGACGGGCCTCGTCCCCCCGGTGCCGACGGAGTTGCTCTACAACTTAGCACCAGGGGTTCATCGCACAGCGCTCGTCGGTCACGGCGCAGCGGGAGCCGAAGAAGCCGTCTTGATCATCGAGTGCGAACCAGGCCGCTCGCCCATGGGTAAAGACAGCCGCGCAAAGTTCCTGGATCGATTGCGTGAGCACGTGGCCGGCAAGCAAGGCATCGCCGACGTGCGTCACTTTCTCTTTCACCCTTGTTTCCCGGTGGACGTACGGCACAACGCGAAGATCCGCCGCGAGGAGCTCAAGCGCTGGGCCAGGGAGCAACTGCAGTGAAGGCTCTGGTGACAGGCGGCGGCGGATTCCTGGGAACCGCCATCTGCCGCCAACTTCGGGAGGCCGGCCACGAGGTTCACTCTTACTCGCGCCAAAGTTATGCGCACCTGGAGGCCCTTGGCGTTCACTGCATTCGGGGTCAGCTCGGAGATGGCGCTGCATTGGAGTCCGCAGTCCAGGGCCGAGACACGGTCTTCCATGTGGCGGCCAAGGCAGGAGTTTGGGGATCACGTAAGGCTTACCACGAAGCCAATGTCCTCGGAACTCAAAACGTCATCCGCGCCTGTCTCAAGGCGGGCACTTCACGCCTGATCCACACGAGTTCTCCCTCGGTGTGTTTTGATGGAACTGACCACCGTAACGCCGACAACACACTCCCCCTGGCCACCCGGTTCCTCGCGGTCTATCCGCAGACCAAAGCCCAGGCCGAACGCGATGTCTTGGAAGCCAACGGAGTTCAATTGGCCACTTGTGCCCTCCGTCCCCATCTAATTTTTGGTCCTGGGGATCCGCACCTGCTGCCTCGGCTCGTGCAGATGGGCCGCGCAGGCAAGCTAGCCCAGGTGGGTGACGGCCGGAACGAGGTCACCATGTGCTTCGTGGAGAACGCTGCCCATGCCCACCTGCTCGCCGCCAATAGCCTGTCACCGACTGCGCCCCACGCCGGGAAGGCCTACTTCATCGGGCAAGAGGATCCAGTACAGCTCTGGGATTGGATCGGTCAGCTCTTCGAGCAGCTCCAGGTTCCGGCGATCAAGAAAAGAGTCACCCGGCGAACGGCTTACTCCATGGGGGTCGTCCTCGAAATCGCCTGGCGCATGTTGCCCCTTTCCGGGGAGCCGCCCATGACGCGTTTCGTGGCCACGCAACTTGCCAGCTCTCACTCCTACTCCATGGCTCCAGCCCACGCCGACTTCGGTTATAGGGAGCTGTTCAACATGCAGGAAGCCACGCGCCTAACTCTGCGCTGGTTGCGGGAAAGCACCTGAGTCGAGCCCACCGATTCTCTACAATTTGCCCATGAACGACCATCCTCTATGGCGCTGGCTGGGAGCAATCGTCATCTGTGCAGCGGGCTACGCGGTCTACCGGAACAGCCTCGCTGGCCCATTCATCTTCGATGACATCATCTCGATCGTCGACAGTCCTAATCTACGGAGCTTGTCGCCCCTGACCGAGGCCATGAGTGGCCCGGATGGATCCACCGCCAGCGGTCGCCCGCTGGTAGCGCTCAGCTTGGCCCTCAACTACGCCTATGGCCAGTTGAACGTCTTCGGCTACCACGCCTTCAACTTGGTCACGCATTTGGTGACCGCGCTCTTCCTGTTCGGGTTCACTACCCGAGCATTGAAGCGGACGGACATGCAGCCCCAAGCGACTCTCGTGGCCTTCTCTGCCTCCATGCTCTGGGTGGTTCACCCGCTCAACACCGACGCACTCAATCAGATCAGCTCGCGCGGCGAAGTGCTTGTGGCACTCTTCGTGCTGGCCGCTCTCTACTTCCTTGATCGCGCGCATTCTGCCCCAGGCAAGAAGGCCTGGGCCCTGCTTGCGATTCTTGCAAGCGCCGCTGCCATGCTGAGCAAAGAGATCGCTGTCTCATTGCCCCTGCTGGCCCTCGCCTACGACAGGACTTTCGTCTCGGGGACATTCACCAAAGCCTGGCAGGAACGCCGCGGGCTGTATGTCGGCATGGCCCTCACCTGGCTCGCCCTGATTGTCGCCGTCTACAGCGGCGAGCGCGGATCT
>JBLIMI010000422.1:0-4154 GCA_047638655.1 Minisyncoccia bacterium
TCAATAGATTCGGATATATTGTTTCCTTATTGGAATTTCACGAAAAGACCCCTTCTCTATACGATCCAGCGCCATGCCCCCTCCTTCACCGCTGCCCGTCGCCATCCTTGGAGCCACCGGCGCTGTGGGGCAGCGCTTCCTTTGCTGCCTCAAGAACCACCCCTGGTTTCGCATCGAGCGCTTGTTTGCCTCGCCCCGCAGCGCCGGCAAGACCTACGCAGAGGCCGTTTCTTGGGTACTGCCTGAGCCGATACCAACCGCCTTTGCGACCCTGGAGGTCGAAGCCCTGCCTGCCGCTGGCGCGGGCCTCGGAATCGTGCGCCTGGCCTTCTCCGCCCTCGACGCCGGCCTTGCCAAAGACGTGGAGAGCGACCTTGCGAGATCTGGCATCACGGTCTTCTCAAATGCATCCAGCCATCGCATGGACGAGCAAGTCCCGCTGGTCGTGCCTGAGATCAACCCGGGGCACCTGGCGCTCGGACGGCAAGCTTGCACGAACGGCGGCGCGATCATCACCAATCCCAACTGTTCCACCATTGGTCTCGTGCTGGCCATTGGCCCCTTGCACGAACCGTTCGGCATTCGGCGAGTCTCCGTTGTCACCCAGCAAGCGCGTTCTGGCGCTGGCCTTGTGGCTGGCTCATTCATGGAATTGGAGAACAACGTCCTGCCTTTCATTCCAGGGGAAGAGGCGAAGCTCGCCACCGAAACACTCAAGCTGTTGGGCGAGTTGAAGGAAGGGCGCATCGCTCCAGCCTCTTTCCCCGTGTCAGCCACGTGCACTCGGGTTCCGGTCACGGAAGGTCACCTGATCTGCGTTTCTATCGAGCTAGAAAATCCCGTGACCCGGGAAGAGCTGATTAAAACCTGGACCCAGTTCCGGTCCTTGCCGCAGACACTCAACTTGCCCACGGCGCCCGTCAGACCGGTGCACTGGCTCGAGGCGAATGATGCACCCCAAGCTCTCCTGCATGCCGACCTCGAGGATGGAATGGCCATCAGCATCGGACGCCTACGGCCAGAGACGCTCTTCGGAGAGCCCATTGAAGAGCCTCGACGCCGGGGCTGGAAGTTCATCACGCTCAGCCACAACACCATTCGAGGGGCTGCTGGCGGATCCGTTCTGAATGCCGAACTGTGGCTCGAAGGAAGCTGAGAGCGCCAACGCGAACTCAACTCTCCAATCGCTCACCCGCCACGTAGACTTGCTGCAACTCATAGGTCGCCGGCTTCAGCACCAAGAGATCAGCACGGGCTCCCACGTTCAGCACACCGCGCTCTTCTAGAAGACCGAGGGCACGGGCGGGCGTGGTGCAAGCCATCGTCAAAGCTTCGGCGATGTCGAGCACGCCTTCCCGGCAAAGTCGCTGCACCATTTCCAGCTGACACAGGGCGGAGCCCGCGAGTTGCGGCTCGGGATGCTCGTCCGTCCCCGGGTAGTACGCCGCGCCGCCCCGAATGACGTGCTCGATCCCACGGGAGTGAAAGTGATCGCAACCGGTGCCAGCGCCCATCAAAGCGTCGCTCACGAGGCAGAGCCCACCGGGGCCACGCGCAGCCAAAGCCAACTCGAAGGCCTCGCGTCCAACGTGCACAAGGTCGCCAATAATCTCCGCGTAGAGCAGGTCGTCGGTCAGCGCAAGGCCAGCCAAGCCCATGTTCCTGTGGTGAATTCCGCTCATGGCGTTGTAGAGATGTGTGATCCCACTGGCACCCGCCTTCGTGGCCCGGCGCCCTTCTGTCGCACTGGCCCGGCTGTGGCCGAGGGACGCGCGCACCCCTGCCATCTCAAGCTCGCGCACCAGATCGAGCGCCCCCGGTAACTCCGGGGCCAGGGTGATCGTCTTGACACCGTTCCCGCTGCCCATGTTCGGTCCGAGGATCTCGCGTAATGCCGCTACCGAAGGAATGGCCAATTCCGAAAGCGGCAAGGCACCAGCAGCATCCGGGTTCACAAAGGGTCCCTCCAAGTGCAGCCCGATTGGATGGGCCGCTCCTTCCACGAGGGCCTCGCGGGCCTTCTCAAAGGCCCGGCATTGCTTTCCCAACTCGGTCGGCTGAGCAGGGAATAGGGTCGGGAGAAAGGCGGTGGTGCCTCGTTTCGCCAATGCCCGGCCCATTCCGGCCAAGTCCTGAAGCGGGTCGCACATGTCGAACCCATGGATGTGCAAATCGATCATGCCTGGTGCGATGACCGGCAAGCTCTCCTCATTCCAGGCGGGCTCGTCGAGCTCGATGTTCGTGATTTGCCCGGCATGCATCTCCAGCACCCCGCTTCGGAGTGCGCCCTCGATCAGGAGCCTGCCATGGAGACGCATCACTCCGTATCCGCTTCCTCGGCCGCCGGACCGCGTAAGTACCAGAGTGCGGAGCTACCGTAGCCGCGGCGGTCCGCTTCAAATTCGGGAGCGAACTCGTGGTCCCGTGCTCCGCGCCGCGGCGTGTGGAAGACAAGCAAGCCCCCCGGCCGGAGCACTCCGTGCGCCAGGGCGGTCGCAGCCTCGAAGACTGAGGTGCGCCGTTCATCCGCCAACCAAGGGTAGGGCGGATCGAAGAAAATGACGTCGGCCCAGCGGGCTCCTTCCCCTTCCGGAGGAGTCCAGGTCGCTGAACTGATGGCGTTGGCCGTGCGCACGTCTGCACGTCCATCCACACCCAAGGTGGCTACGTTGTCGCGAATGATCTCCGCCACGCGTGCGTCATCCTCCACAAATCGAGCATGGGCTGCCCCACGGCTCAGGGCTTCTAGGCCCAAGCTGCCGCTGCCCGCAAACAGATCCAGGGCAAAAGCCCCCTCGATTCCCGGCCCAAGGGTCGAAAACATGGCTTCGCGAACTCGATCCAGCATGGGGCGAGTCCCCTTCCCTGGGGGCGTCTGGAGAATTCGGCCACGGTGTTCACCTGAGATGATGCGCATGCCGGCAGGATACGGATTTTACTCGGACTGCGTATCCCTCGGTCCCAAGCTTTGGATCACACGCTTGTCAGGGCTAGAATCGGAACCACCCAACCACCATGCCCAAACTGCACGTCAACGTCGATCACATCGCCACGGTCCGGCAAGCGCGCCGCGAGCGCTTTCCCGATCCAGTAGCCTGGGCCTTGCAGGCCGAGAGAGCCGGTGCGCAAGGCATCACCTGCCACTTGCGGGTCGATCGCCGCCACATTCAGGATGAGGATGTGAAACGGCTGCGTTCTGAGATCCAAACACGCTTGAACCTTGAATTGAGCTTGGCACCCGAAATCGTCGCGATCGCTCTCGAGAGTGGAGCCGACTCGTTTTGCTTGGTTCCCGAGAGCCGTAATGAAGTCACGACTGAAGGTGGATTGGATGTGTTGAAGGAAGAGCTGCGCTTGCTCAAGGTAGTGCCCGCTCTGGCCCAGCGCGGTGGCGAAGTGAGCCTCTTCATCGACCCGCAGCCCGATCAAGTTCGAGCTTCGGCGGCGGTGGGAGCCCAGTTCATCGAACTCCACACGGGGCGCTACGCCCTCGCCCAAGGCAGCGACCGTGAAGAAGAACTGACTCGCTTAGCCCTCGCCGCCGAACTCGGCCAAAGCCTCGGCTTGCAAGTCAACGCTGGCCACGGTCTCGACTACGACAACGTCGTGCCGGTGGCTGCCTTGCCCGGCTTGGTGGAGCTCAACATCGGATTCGCCCTTGTCGCTGAATCGCTCTTCAGCGGAGTCGAAAAGTCGATCGGCCGCATGCTTGGCTTGATGGCACAACCCCACAACGCCAGCACTCGCTAACGAACATGGAGAACACCATCCAAGGCTGCTATGTGGCACTCCCCACCCCATTTCGGGCAGGCCGTGTTGACCTAGAGAAATTCGACGGACTTATCGAACGCATCTGCGAACTGGGGGCTGATGGCATCCTCGTCGCTGGCACAACGGGTGAGGTTCCGACCCTCAACGAATTTGAACAGCGAAGCCTGATCCGGGCAGCAGTGGAGTGCAGCGGGGGACGACTGAGCGTCTTGGCCGGTGTCGGCAGCAACTGCACGCGTCACTCGGTGGAGCTAACTCACTTCGCCACCTCTGCCGGTGCCGACGCGGTGATGGCGATCACCCCCTATTACAACTGCCCCAATCGACGCGGCATGCTGATGCACTTCGGGCAAATCGCCGACGCCACGGACTTGCCAGTGGTG
>JBLIMI010000423.1:0-4146 GCA_047638655.1 Minisyncoccia bacterium
CTTTGCCCGCCGGGCCTCCCAGGTCCGATCCCGGCAAGCGCACGACCAGGCCCAGACCAGGAAAGCCCAATTGCGGGTGTCGCAACTTGCTCAGGCAGCGCGTGTTCAGCGGGAGTCTGCGCGCCATGAAAGGGCAGGCTCGCAACGTATGGGGCTCCTGCCCAATTCCCCTTCAAGTCGCGGGCGTCTGAACTCCCAGTCCACATCGGTGGGCGATAGAGCTCCTGCGGATGCGTCCCGAGCGGCACAGGCCGCAGCCCGCCAGGCCATTGCAAGACGCTACCGGACCGAGGCTGCCCGCAAGCAGGACTTGACCTCCCGCGTGGCGCGCTTTCGGCGTGCCCTGGAGTTGGAGGGAGAGACCGACTGGGCTCGGCGCCTGCAACTGTTGCGCGAGACTCGCAGGAAGTCCATGCAGGACATCCCGAAGAGGCCATTGTAAGGGCACTCGTGACCGTTCCGGGGCCCGCGAGGGGTGCTATCCTCTGGGTTTGTCCGCACTTTTGAAGAAAGTCGTGGGAATCCGACGTTTCCGGGACTGGATGAGCGCGTTGAAACGTGCCAGGATTTCCACAGACCAATTCCTAGGAGGAAGATCACCATGCGTGCAAAACAGAATCAAACTCGAGTGGCCAAGCCGAACGGAATGTGGATGAACCTGGGATTGGGCCTCTTGGTCTTCGCGGGTTTGGGGCCGCTGGTCACCGCCAGTGCCCACGTGCAGCCCAACGTCTCCTTGGCTTCGCAGGCATCCCGCGCACAGGGGGGCACGCGTGCCAAATCACAGAGCGGTGGCGCGCCTCAGAATGGTCAACGTTCGAAGTCGGCTGGTAAGCAGAATGCAGACACGGGTCAAGCGAGTGGCAGCAAGCGCGTCAAACAGGCCCGCCAGGGGCAGCGAGACAAGCGTGCGGGCGACAAGCAAGAGAAGCGCGTCAAGCAAGCCCGCGATCAGGACAAGCAGGCCAAGCAGGTGCGTTTCAACAGCGCGCGCAAGCAGGCGGAGGGCGCCGGGGTAGGGGAGCAGCCCTCTCGCGCCGAAAGCGCGCGGGAACAGAAGGCGAGGGCCGATGCTGCGGCCGTTCAGAGGGCTGAGCGGGCCAAGGCGGCTCGTGCGCAAAGTCATGCAACCGATGCACAACAGGACGCGGCTTCCGCAAGGGGCGCCGCGGCTCGAGCCCAAGCGGAGGCCAATCGAATCGGTCAAGCACGCGAGCAGGCAAGTCAGACTGCAGAGAATTCAGAACGAATCGGCAATGCCCGTGACCAACGAGCGCAGCGCATTGGAAGTGCTCGGCGTCAAATGACCGCTGCCGAAAAGAACGCTCGTATCGCCAATGCGCGAGGTGTGTTGGCCTCGCTTCAAGCGTCTCAGCACTCCGCAACCAAGCGCTTCCTACTTCTCCAGGAAAAACACCACCAGCGTCTTGCGCGTCTGCAGCGCATGGAAGATGTGTTGACCAAGAAAGGCGACTCGGCCAATCTCGTGCGCGTGAGAGCCCTGCAAGCCAAAGAGCTTGCGGCCTTCGAATCTCTTAGCACCGAAATGCGCAAGTCTCTGTCCGAGTCACAGGCTCAGGCCGTTGAGAGCACAGGTGAAGTTGGGACTCGCCGGGTCAGCTTGCAAGGGTCAGCCGCTAGTAAGCAGAAAGCGAAACCGCAGGCCAGCATTGGCCAGAAGAACAACTAGACATGTCCAAGTACTCCTGGCTCAACCTCCCGACATTGTTGCTGGGCGCAGCCCTGCTCGCCGGCTGCCCAAGCGACCCGAGTCCAGGACAGCAGTCTCCTGAGGCACTCGTTCCCGGGTCCGCTACGGCCACACCTGCCTCTGCGACTGGTTCGATCCTGGACGAAGTCAACGTGATGAGCCCAGAAGAAGCTCTCGACGAGGCCACGCAAAGCATCAACGAAGAGAACGTCCTCGACGAGCTCAACGCGCTTGAGCGCGAGATCAGCGAGAATTAATCGGAGTCGCGCGGCCTGGTTCCGGGCTCAATAGTGAGGCGGCTTTTCGTCGAGTGGGTCGGGCCCATCAGGGAGACCGCCTTCTTGCTTTTGTGCCATACGGTCGTCGAGCTCCTTGATACGCCGCTCCAAGCGCTCGATGGTATTGGCTTGTTCCAGCACCACTTCGCTGAGTTGTTCGACGGTACGCTCCACAAACCCGATCTGCATGATCACGTCGTTGAGATTGTCTTTTTGTGTGCTCATATGTTGGTCGGGTTAACGCAAGCCCTCGATGACATTCCCTCGCAATTCGATGCGGTGGGCTTGGGGGCTCCTCGGTAGACCGGGCATTCGCATGATTTCCCCGGTGAGGACCACGATGAAGCCGGCGCCTGCATTGAGCTGCAGTCCACGGACCGTGACTTCGAAGTCACGAGGACGCCCGTGTAATTTAGGGTCATCGGAGAGCGAACTCTGTGTCTTGGCGATGCAGATCGGAAGTTTGGCGAAGCCGAGTCTCTGGATGTCCTTGAGGTCCTTCTCAGCCCGCTTCGTAAAGGCCACATCCTTTGCACCGTATGCAGCTTGCGCGACCTTGACGATTTTCTCGGGAATCGTATCTTCGAGGTCGTAGAGCATTTGCACGGGCGTTGCTTCCTTGCTCGCCTGATCCTGGACAATTTCAGCCAGCTCGATGGCGCCCTTGCCACCCTCTGTGAAGTGAGTTGCCACTGCGCAAGGGATGCCTTGGCGATCGCAATAGCTCGTGATGACCGCCAGTTCTTCGTCCGTATCCGTCGGGAAGCGGTTGATGGCCACTATCGCCCGTTGGCCGAAGTGCGTGATGCTCTCCGTGTGTTTGTCCAGATTGGCGAGTCCACCTTCGATCGCTGCCGGGTTGGACGCATCCAAATCCTTTACCTGAACCCCTCCGTGCATCTTGAGTGCGCGGGCGGAAGCCACAAGCACCACAGCGGCCGTTTCAAGCCCCGCAGATCGGCACTTGATGTCAAAGAACTTCTCGGCGCCCAGGTCGAATCCAAATCCGGCTTCGGTGATCACCCAGTCCGCCGCGTGCATGGCGATCTTCGTGGCCAAGACGCTGTTGCACCCGTGAGCAATGTTGGCAAATGGGCCGCCGTGGACCATGGCCGGTGTCCCCTCCAGAGTTTGTACCAGGTTCGGCATTTGGGCATCTCGCAGCAGCGCCATCATGGCCCCGGTGACCCCCAATTTGTCCGCACTCACCGGCGCTCCGTCGCGGTCGAAAGCGACCACCACGCTATCAATGCGCTCACGCAGATCTTCACCGGTCTCTGCTAGGCACAAGATTGCCATCAACTCTGAGGCTGCCGTGATGTCAAAGTGAGTCTCCCGTGGCACCCCATTGATCTTCCCGCCCAACCCAATCGTGATGTTGCGCAAGGCTCGGTCATTCATGTCCATGACCCGCGGCCAGAGCGCCGTCCGCGGTTCTATCCCAAGCGCATTCCCAAAGTGCAGATGGCTATCAAGTGCCGCCGCGAGCAGGTTGTGAGCACTCGTGATGGCATGGAAATCCCCAGTGAAGTGCAGGTTGATGCGATCTGAGGGTGTCAATTGAGCCATGCCTCCGCCGGTTCCGCCCCCTTTCATTCCAAAGCACGGCCCCAACGACGGCTCCCGAAGGGCCAAACAGACCGAGGAGCCGCGCATGGTCAATGCGTCACCGAGTCCAATCGTTGTGGTCGTTTTGCCTTCACCCGCCGGCGTGGGCGTGATGGCGGAAACAAGAATCAAGCGCGCCTTGCCGCTGCGGCTGCGCTCACTTTGCAACAGTTGGGGGTCGACCTTAGCTGCGAAGGAACCGTAGGGGTGAACGTACTTCTCGGGCAGTCCGAGAGTTTGAGCGAGGGTGGGGATCGAGTGCATGAGAAATTTTTGGGTTGGCTTACAGCAGCGCGCGGTTCCAAGCAGTGGATAAACTATCTGCGTACTCATTCCAACGGTTACCCGAGTGAGCGGCAATCCACTGGAGCGGGCACTGTGGATGGGCGCGATAGAGAGTCAGCAGTTCCTGGATGAGCTCAAGATTCTTGATGGGGCCGCTCTTCTTCTTCCAACCTTTCTTTTCCCAGTTGGGAGCCCACTTCGTGATCGTGTCTACGCACAGACGGCTATCGGTGTAGACGGTGACTTGGCCGTCCTCGGGTAGAA
>JBLIMI010000424.1:0-4143 GCA_047638655.1 Minisyncoccia bacterium
GGTAAGGGGCGAGCAGCAACGCCAACAAGACGTAACCCCCGGTCCAACCCATCAAGTACACCGAACCGTCGTACCCCTTGAAAGAAATCAACCCGGCCATGGATATGAACGAGGCCGCCGACATCCAGTCCGCGGCCGTGGCTAGTCCATTGGCGAGTGGCGAGACGTGGCCGCCTGCCACGTAGAAGTCCTTGGTGGAACGTGCCTTGGCTGCAAAGGCTAGGCCGATGTAGAGCGCAAAGGTCAGCCCCACCAGCAAGTAGGTCCAGGTTTGAATCGTCATGGCGCGCTATTTCTCGTCGAAGTCATACTTGCGGTCGAGCCGATTCATGAGCAGTACATAAATCAGGATCAAGACCACGAAGACGTAAATGGACCCTTGCTGTGCAAACCAGAACCCCAACGGGAAACCCGTCCCTGGAAGTTGGTACTGGTTCAGCCAGTCCGCGAACACGATTCCGCAGCCGAAAGAAACGAAGGCCCAGATCGAGAGCAAGACTCCCAGGTAGCGCAAGTTTTGGCGCCAGTACTGGCGATGGCGGTCCGTGGAAGGACCCCCCGTTTGATTGGTTTTTGTCATTAGTCTTGCGCCCTCACTTCGGCGTGGAATGAGGATATCGCTGGGAGGCGGCCTTGTCTCCTCTCCTGTTGACAAGGCTACCGCGGCCGGCACTTCGCCTGAATCGGAGCCCAGACAAGTCAGAGCGCCGGCGGCGCTAACGCAACAAGCTGCAGAGTTGCCCCCAATGGGGCGGGGTGACCCGAAGCCACGAACGGAGACCGGATCTTTTTGCGGACTCTGCCCCGCGAAAGTGAGTGACTCGAATTCCACCCAAATAAAATCGAATTGCAACGCCCGCACCCTTACTCGCGCATGCTTCGGGGCTGCTCGACATTTTCGACGAAGCAGAACTGCTCGACCTGCTCGCAGCTCCGATCACGAGGCCTTCATACTGAACCAGCGCCTCGGGCTCGCAGTCCCCGTTGTGCGGCGCTACTCTTGGTGGGTCCCTAACCCAAGAGAACCGTATGTTGCGACGAAGAACCATTTTGGGAGCTGCGCTAGATGGAACTTCCCTTCCCCTGGCCAGCACGGCCGCAGCCGCCAGCCATTCCCTGGAAGCGAAGGTGACACCCGGCACTCAGTTCAAGCTGAAGTACGCCCCCCACTTTGACATGTTTGACAACCTCAGCGACGGCGAGGTGGTCACCCAACTGGAGTTCATGGCTGCGGAGGGCTTTCGCGCCATGGAGCACGGCAACTCACGTGGCGGTGCCGAGGGTGAACAGGCCGTGATTGACGCTTACCGCGCAGTGGACAACTTCTAGCCTGACTTGTTCATGAGTCGAGCCCACCACTGAAGACGAATGGGGCGCAGGGCTACTCCGGGCCGGCACGCCTCTGCTCTGCGGAGCATCTTCTTGGTGGTCGGGGAAGCTAGGCCATCCCCCCCCAACGGACGACTGAACGTACTCATAGAGCGAACTCACCACTGATCATGATGACTCATACCTTTCGGCCGATCCTCTTGCTTTTCGCCGCGACCTTCTTCGCTGCCTGCGCCGCACCTGCTCACAATTCCCCCGGGCCGGATTGGCTGATCGCACCCGAGCACTTTCCTGCGGCAATCCAGTTCGAGGAAGAGGATGGCAGGATTGTTCTTCAAAATGGCCTGGTGTCACGCACGTGGTTGCTCAAGCCCAACGCTGTCTGTGTGGGGCTTGACGATCTGATGAGCGGCGCATCCCTGCTGCGTGCGGTCAATCCGGAAGCACGACTGACCATCGATGGAATTGAACACGCCATTGGAGGACTGATCGGCCAGCCCAATCGAGCCTTCTTGCTGGAGCGTTGGCAAAGCGAGCTAGACCTCGATCCCGAGTCCTGGATCTATCAGGGATTCGAGCAAGGTCCCATCGAAGAACGATTGCAGTGGCCAAAGGTCCGTCACCATGCGCCGGATGCCACCTGGCCCCCAAAAGGAAAACATCTCGCCCTGCACTTCGTCCCTCCCGCCGGCGCCCTGGAACTCGCGGGCGTAGAAGCCGTCGTGCACTACGAACTCTACGACGGCATCCCCCTGTTCTCAAAATGGATCGAACTCAAGAACAAGAGTACGCGCACTATCGAAATCGATCGTGTCACCACCGAGGAACTCTCGATTGTCGAGAACTCCAACTGGGTGGAAGCGCGTGAGGGAGTCAGCCTGCCCAGCCCTCGGTCTCTGCATGTGGAAACGGACTACGCCTTTGGAGGCTTTGTGCCCGAAAACTCCATGCAGCAAACCGTTCATTGGCGAACCGAGCCCGAGTTCTTGAGCCAGGTCAACTACCTGCGCAAGACTCCTTGTCGGCTAGTCGTTGAGCCAGACTGGGGACCCGATGTCCTCTTGCAGCCCGGTCAGACCTTCGACGGCATTCGCGCGTTCGAACTCTTGATGGATTCCAGCGACCGCGAGCGCAGGGGCCTCGCCCGCAGGAAAATGGTTCGCACCCTCGCCCCGTGGGTCACGGAAAACCCTCTGATCCTGCACGTGGTGTCCAGCGATCCAGAAGTCGTTCGATTGGCCATCGACCAGGCCGCCGAATGCAACTTTGAGATGGTCAGCCTCTCCTTCGGCAGTGGCTTGAGCATGGAAAACCCAAGCCCGGAGAATCACGCCAAGTTCAAAGCACTCGCCGACTACGCCCGTTCCAAGAACTTGCATCTCGGTGGTTACTCCCTGCTCTCGAGCAGACGCATCCAGCCCGATGGCGACAATTGCATCAACCCCGAAACCGGAGAACCTGGTGGCCAGCGATTCGGGTATGGCCCCGCCTTGGCCTCCGAGTGGGGTCAGTCCTACTTCAAGAACCTGCGCGCCTTCTTCGAGTCCACGGGCTTCTTGCAATTCACCCACGATGGCAGTTACCCGGGCGACACGGACGCCGCTGCGCGCCCTCCGCTACAGCGTGGCCTCGACGACAGCCAGTGGGTGCAGTGGAACATCATCGCCGACTTCTATCGCTGGTTGCGATCCCGCGGGGTCTACTTGCGCATTCCCGACTACTATTACTATGTCGGTGCCAACGAGTGCGGGATGGGCTACCGCGAAGTCAACTGGTCCTTGCCGCGGGCCGAGCAGGTGATTCACACTCGCCAGAACATCTACGATGGGACTTGGTCCAAGACGCCGTCCATGGGGTGGATGTTTGTGCCCCTCACCCAATATCACGGTGGTGGAGCCGCAGCGACCATCGAACCCCTCGACGATCACCGTGACCATTACCGGCGAATGCTGCAGAGCAATTTGGGCCTCGGAGTCCAGGCCGTGTACCGAGGAACCCGGCTGTTCGACAGCGACGCCACGCACGACTTGGTCAAAGACTCGGTCGACTGGTTCATTGAGCACCGTGACATTCTTGAGAGCGACATCATCCATGGCCGCCGTGCCGACGGACGCGACTTGGATTGGGCCGTGCATGTGAATCCTTCATTGGAGGAGTGCGGCATGCTCGTCGTCTTCAATCCACTGGAGCGCGAGGTCACCAAGACCCTGCGTGTCCCGCTCTACTACACGGGCCTTGAGCAGACCGTGAGTGTCTCGGATGCGAATGGCGAGTCCAGTCTTCTTTCTCTCGCCAGAGACTTCTCCATCGAGCTTGAGGTGAAGGTGCCGGCAGGAGAAATGGCCTGGTTCGGATTCTCAAAGCCCTGAGTCTTCTCAGGACTTCGGACGCAGTATGACCGCGAGGCGGGCGAGTGCCCGGTGCAGAGTCATGCGCACTGCGCCTTCCTCCTTGCCGAGTTGCTGCGCGATTTCTGCCCGCGAAAGTCCGACTAGATGCGCCAGGGTCACGACCTCCCGTTGCTCCTCGCTAAGTTGATCCATGGCCGCCTCGATGCGCTCGAATTCATCCCGAGCCATCGCGTCCTGGCTCGGCGTGCAAAAGGATCCGTAGGCCTCCAACAGAGCGTTGTGGGCCGCTTCGTCAGAGGGGCGCAATTCGCGCCCGACATCCCGCTTCTCGGCCTGGTGAAAGTTCTTACGGTCTATAATTTTTCTCAGGGCTGTCGTGAATAGCCAGCGTCGAAAGGCCGATTCGCTGGGGTGCCTAAATCGAGCGCCGTTTTCGAGCACCTCTCGGCAGACGGACTGAACC
>JBLIMI010000425.1:0-4129 GCA_047638655.1 Minisyncoccia bacterium
TCCTGGTCCTGCTCATCAATGTGGGTGTCATGAGCTTCAAGGGATCCAAGTCATTCCGTTTGTGGCTGCCCTTGCTGCCGCTGATCGCGCCGATCTGCGCGCTGGGTTGGGAACTGTTCGCAAGCTCCCCGTTGCGGCCTTCAGCCCGCTGGCGAAGGATCGCGGGCCCTGTCCTGATCGCGGCCACAGTCGTCATGGGAATGTCCGAACTCGGCAGCCAAGACACCCGGCGTTACGGTGCATATTGGGACGCCATGGAATTCGTGAACTCCGAAACAAGTGGCGAGGAGAGCATCGCCACCGTAGGGGCGGCTTATAACTGGGCCATCTTCGGCCGCAATCGGGCCCAGGTGAAAGTGGTCAAGTTCAAGCAACACCTCGACCACTGGGTGCAACTCTCCCCCGCTCAGCGCGAACCCGTGCTGCAACAACTCGCTGAACTGGATTGGCTGATCACCCACGGCACCATCCTGCGCATGGATCCCGACCTGAATCGAGCTATCAACGCGCGCTTCGAGGTCGCCGCCTCCTTCTGGAGTGAGTCCACGGATCCCACGATTCGAGATGTGCGCGTCTTTCGGCGACCGCAAGAACAAGAAGATGGGCAATCCGGTCCTCGCAAACTCTTCGCGGTGATCGAAAACGAGGACCCGGCCGAGTACCGCGAGCGCCTGCGTCTCGACTTACAGATGGCCACCCCCCTCACGTTTGTGGGCGATGCCGAGATCAACAGCCAGGAACGGTTGCACTTGCTCGGCTACGAAGTCGAGCCACTGCCAGGGTCCGAGTTTCATTGGATCACCTATCACTGGTATTCAGACACAGGCTTCGAACGCGACTACGTCATCGTCGACCGGGTGAGCACTCTGCAATCCCCCTGGGCCTGGCAAAACAACCACCAACCGGGCCATGGAGCCTTGCCCACCTCAACCTGGAAAGCGGGCTGGATTGTGCGCGAGGGATACCTCTTGGCGCCGGGAGAAAAAGCCTTCGATCGAGAGCAATTCCGCCCCTTTGGAGGCTCCTATCGCCGGGGTGATTTGGTGTCCGCCATGCTCTGGATGCGTGCGGAGAGCCCGGCGCCGAACGTCGACGAATTTGTGCTGGTGGTGGCCGACCCAGAGAACGGTGCTGCCACGACTCTGGAACATGCCGAGGTGGCGCTTGAGGAGATCGGTTGGCGCACACCGGCGGGTTTCATCCTGACCAGTGACCGGCTGGTGCGGGCGGGCAAATTCCTACTGCCCGTGGCGGACCGTTATCGGTGGCCCGACGATGGCCATCCAGGGCCAGACGCGGAGGCCATCGCTCTCCAGCAGCGGTCCAGGGAGCAGGAATCGGCCTCTGCGAGCGAGCGTGCTGCGGGGTCGGCGGGTCAATAGCGAGCCAACGGAAGCCTCGATTCTGCACGGCGAGTCGGTCTCCGACTCACTTTCCTCACCCAGCTCGGGACAGAACAGGTTGAAGACTTGAGCCCACAGGCCAGCCCACGTATCTTGGGCTCATCCGTATTCGGGATCGCTGCGAGTCGGATTTCGCAGGAACCATTCACTCCCGACATTCTCCCGGTGGCCATGTTTAGACTCTACGTTTCACTCGTTCTCTGCGCTTGCACTTGGGCGTGTGCAAGCTCCGGTGACCCTCTAGCACGCGGTCAAGCATCCATTGAATCCGCGGCCCCGGGCCGCGTGACCCTAGTGGATTATCGCACGAAAAATCGGCTGACGCTCGTCAACGAAGCGCACACGGATCCGACCAGCCTGTACTCGGAGAAACGCTCGGACGCTTCGACCAAGGTCACGTCCAACGAGGTCTTCAGAGCGATGGTCGGCTACTTTGAAGAAGAAGGGTTCTTCAGTACCGCCGCAAGTGGATTCGCCCCCATCAGCGGCGGAGAGTCCCTGCGCAAGGCGCTCGAGATCGAAACCAAGGGTGGGGTGCGCTACATCGCACTCGACACCCGCGACATTTCGAACTACGAGACGCTGCAGTCGTGCACGACTGCCTTCATTCAGATCTACAACATGACGGATCAGAATCAGGCAGTGACGAACGACAGTGGTAAAGCACTCTTCGAGGAGCAACAACAAGAGCTGTACGACAATCTAAGTAACAAGGATCGGGGGATGGGCCTCAAATGAGTCCCGCACCGCAGCAGAAGGGCACTTCCCGAAGCCCTCTCAGCGCGGTAGCGATCATCCCGGCAAGACTTGGCTCTACTCGGCTTCCTCGCAAGATGTTGTTGAGAGAGACCGGCCAATATTTGTTCGAACACACGGTCCGCAACGTGACTGCAGGGGGCGCCCTGGACTTGGTCTTGCTCGCCACGGACGATCAAGAAGTCGTCGATGCCGCGCAAGCAGCCGGGGTGCGCGCCGTGCTGACGGACACCGCGCATACCAGCGGTACAGACAGGGTACATGAAGCCTACGGCACCCTCCTCGAGGAGGACGGCAAGGCTTACGACGTCATCATCAACGTTCAAGGCGATGAGCCTGAAATGGCTTCCGAGGACCTGGTCAAGCTGATTGAGGCCTTCAAGGATCCCGCCGTAGAATTCGCAACGCTCTGGACACCGTTCACTCCTGGACAAGACGTCCAGTCCGAGAGCGCGGTCAAGGTCGTGCTGGACGCCAATGGGGATGCCCTCTACTTCAGCCGCTCGCCGCTTCCTAACGATTCACATCGGCGCGCTGTCCCCTCTGACTCGCAAATCCACAAGCGACACCTCGGGGTGTACGCCTTCCGTCCTGCCGCCCTGGCTCGCTTTTGCTCTCTCCCCCACGGGGAACTTGAACAACAAGAGAGTCTCGAGCAGTTGCGTTGGCTCGAGGCCGGTCACTCCCTGCGAGTGCTGCGAGCCAGCCACGCCGCCTGCGGCATCGATACCCTCGATGACTACCGGGCTTTTGTTGAACGACAGAAAGTCCTACTCTCCAATCCTCCTACGCCTTAACTCTCCTTCATGGTCAAGCACATCTTCGTCACGGGTGGGGTCGTCAGCAGTCTGGGCAAGGGCCTGACATCGGCAGCGCTCGGGTTGATTCTCGAACGCCGCGGACTGACGGTCTCCCTGCAAAAGCTAGATCCCTACATCAACGTGGATCCCGGCACGATGAGCCCCTACCAGCACGGTGAGGTCTACGTCACCGACGATGGCGCCGAGACAGATCTCGACCTCGGTCATTACGAGCGCTACACCCACGCGGTCCTGACCAAGTCGAGCAACTTCACCACGGGCAAGATCTATTCGTCCGTGATCGCGAAGGAACGGCGCGGAGATTATCTGGGACGCACGGTGCAGGTCATCCCGCACATCACCGACGCGATCAAGGAGGCCATTCATCAGGGTGCCTCGAAAGGGGTCGATGTGGCCATCACCGAGATCGGGGGTACGGTGGGTGACATCGAAGGCCTGCCTTTCCTCGAAGGCGTGCGTCAATTCGCCCTTGAGAAAGAGCGCCACGATGTCCTCTTCCTGCACGTGACGCTACTTCCTTACTTGAAGGCGTCCGGGGAGATGAAAACCAAGCCCACCCAGCAATCCGTGGGCAAATTGCGCGAAATTGGCATCCAGCCCGATGTGCTCGTGTGCCGCACCGAACAACCGATGACCGAGGAGATGGCTCAGAAGATCAGCCTCTTCTGCAACGTGCGGCCGGAGTCCGTCATCGAAGAACGGGACGTGGCCTTTTCAATCTACGAAGTGCCCGTTGACCTTTGCCGCCTCGGACTCGACACGTTGGTCTGCAAGCACTTGCAGCTTCCCACCAACGTAGAGACGGACCTCAAGGATTGGCACCAGATGTTGGCCACCATCAAGTCCATCGAAACCGAGTGTGAGATCGCTGTGGTCGGCAAGTACATCCAGCTGCACGACGCCTACAAATCGATCTACGAATCGCTGGCCCACTCGGGTTACGCCAACCGCTGCAAGGTCAAGTTGCGCAAGGTCGCAGCTGAAGACATGCTGGTGAAAGGCACTTCGGTGCTGGACGGAGTGGACGGTATCCTGATTCCCGGCGGCTTTGGAGAGCGCGGTATCGAAGGCAAGATTCAAGCCATCCGGCATGCAAGAGAGAATGGGATCCCATTCTTCGGTATCTGCCTTGGTATGCAATGCGCCGTA
>JBLIMI010000426.1:0-4128 GCA_047638655.1 Minisyncoccia bacterium
ATCAGTTGGTCAACGTGACCAATGGATTTGCGGAACTGCTGCCTCACAAGGTGTATCTCTTCGAGAGCCTCAACTCTCCGAACGGACCCGTGGTCACCTCCATCCGGACCCAGGACGATCTCCTGGCGAACGTGGTCGTGGGCAACCCCGTGTTGCCCGTGCCCCAGTTTCCGGAACAGGCAACTCTTCCTAACGGGCTGTCCGGAAACCACTTTCTGGCTGCCAAGTTCTCCGCGGACCTGGATCTGGATAGTGTCCTGAGCTCCAACCCTGCTTTGCAGGGGAGCAACAGCTTTACCGGCTCCATCATCGTTTCGGCCATTGACGCAGCCACGGGCAGCGCCTCCGTGATCCACGGCCGTGCCTTCATCAACGGTTACACCTTCGGCACCCTCGCCACCGGTTCACCGGCGGCGCTTCCGCTCCAGCGCTGGATCGGAGATGACGGTCAGCCGCTCGAAGTGGACACGGACAACGACGGGATCGTCGACGGCTTCCCTGGAGTCGGGTTCCCCGGCACCGAGGGCGTGTTCAGCGGATCTGCGGATCTCACCTTGGCGAATACCTTGGTGTTCGTCATGGATGAGGACGGGAATCTGGCGACTCACGAGACATTCCCGGTGGGGGTGCAAGTCGTGATGGAAATCAAGAGCTCTGTCCGCGATGTGTTGGGACGCCCCCTGAGGGACGCCGGTTTGGCCAGCGCCACTGTGGGCTCTGACTCCATTTCTCCGGAGGTACGTTCAACTCCTCCGCCCACTTCGCACCCGCTCATCACACCGGCGTTCAATGCCGAAGATGTGGACCCGCTGACCAGCATTCTTGTGGAGTACAGCGAGCCTGTTCAGCCCTTGAGTGTCGGAGACCTCCTGTCGACTCCGGTTCCCGGGCTCTCCTCTTCTGTTGGAGTCAGCTTTGGACCCCAGACAAACCTGGTCAACGTGCCCTTCAACGTGCGGCCCATCAGTGTGTATGACCTCACCCGTTGGGAGCTGATTCCGATCTTCAACTTCCCTGGCAGCGGTCCGAGTTTCAACGAGTGCGGTGTTTTCAGCCGCGTGGATATCACGTTCAACTCAGGCAACTTGATCGATCTCGCGGGCAACTTGAACACCCTTCCGGGAAGTTCTTACTTCTCCACGGGTGAAGGACCCGGCATCGTCAACGCGCCCATCACTCCGGATGCGGTGTACGTTGGACGCAGCGGAGGCCAGCCCGGTATCTCTGTGATGGACCTCAACGGCTTTGGAGCGGGAACAGGAAACCCGACCTTCGATCCCGCGAATCCGATCGTGCAGGGCAACTCGAATTTCCCGAACGACCCCAACGTCAAAGTCAACTCGGTCTTCATGACCCCGCCGCTGTCGGCGGGAACATGCACCGTCGATGGTGGCTCCGCTGGAGTCTTTACCCTGACCTTGGACTCTTCTCTGCAAGACCGAGTGGTTCGTACGCCGTTCATTCTTGCGGTGGGGGACATGGCTCTGGGCCAGGCCTTGGACACGACCTTTAACAACGCGCCGGCGCCCTTCGGGTGTCAGGGCCAGGGTGGAAACCTCTGTGCTGCTGACGGCTTGAAGCGCATCGTCACGACTCTCAGTGGAAACTCGATCGTTCCCTCCGCCGGCGGCGGTGGGGCCCAGGTCGTGATCGAGGGCGGGCCCAACATCGTTAGCTGGGCACCGCACCCCAACCCGCCCCCGCTGATCTATCCTCCGCTGTGTGTTTCGCCGTTCCTCGGTTCGCAAGAGCCGACATCGATCGACACCTTGGCCGTGGTTGGAAACCTGTTGGTCTCCGGGGGAAACCCCCTGGGTGATCCTTCAACGGGAACGCCTCCCTCCACTCTGCTGGCGCGCCAGTCCAACGTGTTCTTCCAGGGTCCCTCACCGGTCCCCGGCAGCCTCGGCATTGGCGCTTGCTCGAACTATGGCCTGCGTCAGCAGCTGGGTCAGTACCTGTACATGATCGACAGGGCTCGGAACGAGATTGTGATTTTCAACTCGAACCGGATGACCGTGATCGACCGCATCCTGATTCCCGACCCGACATCCATCGCCTTTGGCACCAACGTGGACACCCTCGCGGTGACCAGCCAGAGTTCGAACTCGGTGTTCTTTATCGACACGGATCCGGCCTCTTCGGGCTTCCATCAGGTCTTCAAGACGGTGGCCGTCGGTGACTCCCCGCGGGGAATTTGCTGGGAACCGGGCAACGAAGACATCTTGGTCGTCAATGAGGGATCGAACACGATGTCCATCATTTCGGCCTTCTCTTTCGAAGTTCGACGAGTCGTGAGTTCAGGCCTCAACAGCCCTTTCGAAATCGCGGTCACACCTCGCCAGGTTGGCTTCGGTTTCTCCCGCAATGTTTACTTCGCCTACATCATCAACCGTACCGGTCGAGTCAACGTCTTCGAGTCGGGCCCGAACGGCGTCAACGGTTGGGGATACGACGACATCGTGGGCGCCTTGCCCATGGAGTTCTTGAACCCCAAGACGATCCATTCGGATCACGTGGACCTGCGCTCCTCCCTTTGGATTGTGCACGAGGGACCTCTCGATCAGACGACCGGGCTCTTGTCGGGTTCTCCCAGCGAAGGTGCCCTGACCAACATCGTGGCCGAGTCCGGAACGTTTGGGCAACTCTTGCTGTCCACGACTTCCTTGCAGACCCCGCAGTTGCGTGACATCGCTTACGCGATCAAGATCTCGATGGGTGAAGAGCGGCTCTCCGGAGTTCCTGTCGACATTTGCTTCGACAATCAGGTGAACCTGGGTGCCTTGCCGAACTTCTTCACGAACTTCAGTGCGGGTGCCGCAGCCCCTCTCAATGGCAAGTCGATTGTCCGTGGGTCCGGTGCGGGTGGGGCGCCGACCAACTCGCCTTCATTCCTCTTCGCCGCCATCCCCACACCCAACCAGGGTCTGGGAGGCATCGATGCGATTGGTCTGGCGTCTGGTGCGTTCTTGCGCTTCGACACCAATCCCTACGACGAGGGCGTGCAGTCGATTCCCGCCCCGGGCGTGACCATCTTGATGGACTACTTCCGACAGTAGGCCCTCTTCCGGGGGAGGTCTAGCGCCTACTTCGATGCCAGAAATCCGCGCAGCGCCGCCAGGAGCAATCCTGGCGGCGCTGCTCTCTTTGGCTGGCTCTGCCCGGCGATGATTCAGTGCTCTTTCTTGGCCGAGCCTGGGGTCCGTGGGTATGCTCTGCCCACATGCCCGAGCCCACCCAAGTCCGTTCGATGTTCGCCCGCATTGCGGGGAGCTACGACCTATTGAATCACTTGCTCTCGGCGGGAATTGATCGCCGCTGGCGACGCCGTGCCGTGTCGCGCGCGGAGCTTGCAAGCGGCGGCATGGTGGTGGACGTGTGTTGTGGCACGGGCGACCTGGCCCTCGAGTTCGCACGGCAGGGAGCGCAGGTGGTGGGGGTGGACTTCACCCCGGAGATGTTGCAACACGCGCTCCCCAAGCAAGTGGCTGGGCTTGGCCCGACGGTCTTCTTGCATGGGGATGCTCTGCGGATTCCGGTACGAAGTGACTGCGCGGATGTTTCGTGCGTGGCTTTTGGTATCCGAAACGTGGCGGATCGCTTGGCGGGCATGCGCGAGTTGCGGCGAGTCCTCAAGCCCGGTGGCCGCGTGGTGATCCTCGAGTTCACTCAGCCCCCAGGGTTTCTTTTCGGCGCCCTCTACCGCTTTTACTTCAAGCAACTGCTGCCGCGCTTCGGAAACCTCTTCGACCGCGACAATGACGCCTACTCGTATCTCGCTCGCACGGTCATGGCTTGGCCTTCACCGCAGCAGTTACAGTCAGAACTTGAAGGCCAGGGATTCGAAGATTGTGGCCACCAACTTTTGACCCGCGGCATCGCTTGTTTGCATTGGGGCACCCGAGCCGGGGGCAGCGACTAAGCTCATGTCCACAGGCGAGTATTGGGACGACGAGCAGGAGTGGGACGAGCCCGAGCCGGGGGCGCCCCAAGAGAGTGGCGATTGGGCGCCCGCGTCCGGGTGGGGCGCGCGTTCGACGGCCACCCTGGCGCTTGGCTTCGTGGCCATGGCGCCTCTATTTTTCGCCTACGAGGTGGGCCTCGCTCAGGACCCGAGCCTGCCGCGCA
>JBLIMI010000427.1:0-4119 GCA_047638655.1 Minisyncoccia bacterium
CGCGCCTCGCGGTCATAGATCAACCCTGTCCAAAACACCACTTGCGCCGCACGCCACTTCAACGGAACTGCATCCGTCGAGCGAATCTCAAGGAAGCCTCTCAAACGCACCTCGGGGAAGAGCGTCGTCAGGTGCGCATTCAGCTGCTCGATTCCTGGGAAGCCGACTTGCGGATGCCCTTGCTCGAGCCAATCCACGAAGCGGAAACCCGGCGTGCCTGGGAACGACTTCCCAGACTGCGGATCATGGAACATCAGGACGTCCGCTTTCAGGGCCAACTCGGCATAGCACTCGCCTGGATCCGTGCGCTCACCTGCCAACAAGCAAGCCGGGAATCCTGTGCGCGTCGGATCCAACCCTTGCCAGGCCTTCGCTCGCCGAGAAGCCCAACCATCCTCGGGGCTACAGGCGAAGGAGGCCAACGCCACCGGAGTCAGTAGATTGGAAAGTCGCCAACGTTCAGCCGCGACCCCCTTTTCCCCAAGGTCCAAGTTGATCTGAAAACTTCCCGTGTGACGCATCATCACACGCCCTTCTTGCGAACGCGAGTCCAGGTAGGCCGCCATGCAGTTGTAACGGTCCGCACGCAATTGCTGCTCGACTAGACTGCGATCGGTCCACAGATCCAACCCCACCGAAGCTAGCTGGCCATCCACCGTTCCGAGAATGGCCGCGAGTTCGCTAGCGACGTGATCCACATCGTCCATGGCGGAAGCCGCCGTGTCGTGCACCGCTGTGGAGTGTTCTACCTGCGCCCCAGGCTCGAAGGTGATGCGCCCACCATTCTCCAGGGTATAGACCGGGGGCGGCCCGGCGGTGTCCTCGCGCAAAAGTTGTCCAGGGCCCACTCGTTCTTGCAGGGCACTCAAGACGCTCGATGGGCCTTCCAGTGGCAGGCGACCTAGCGGGGCGCCGCTCTTGTCCACGCGGAAGGTCAGGTACTCGGGCTCGAGCCCGATGCGACCTAATTCAGGTCCCCCAACGGAATCCGAAAAGACCGTGCTTGCGATGTGTTCGCGGGCCTGATCCTGGTCGAGGGCGCGCTTGTGATCCATGCTAGACATGACACGCAGGCTAACAGAGCGGGTATCGCTGGTGATAGTGATTGGCGCCAATCTCAAAGGCAGCCAGCCAGCCTTCGACCTCCCGGGTGCTGCGCAGACGAATGTGCGGCCTATGGCGCAACATGTGGCGGTAGATCACGCGCCTCAGGTGACGGGTCCGGAAGGCGTAGAGCAAGATGGATTGGGAGCTGAAGAAGGACTGGCGCAGGCTCTCGCGATTCCCGTTGCAGCATTCCTGGCGCAATAGGGAACGCCTTAGACAGCGCCGGACGAGCCGCCAAAAAGTGACTCGGAAAGGCAAATCAAGCCACAGAATCAAGTCAGCACGATCGGCGATGGCCCACAGGCGCGTTGCGTCACGGCCCAGGTTGCCCTCCATCACCCAGGATTCCTCCTCCAGTCGATTTTCGATCAGACCCAGCATTTCCTCGCGTTCGCGCAACTTCCATCCCGGCAGCCAGATGTAGTCATCCACGTGGGCAGATGGAATGGCGAGCACGTCCCCCACCTTCTTCGCAACGGTGGTTTTGCCACAGCCGCAACTTCCCACGACCCAAACCCGTCGCGCCTGATGACTCTCCGGGGGTTGTTTCGGGGATGAATTCTCGATGACTTCGTTCAAGGTGAGCGGCAGGGCTCGTCATGATGGTGTGCTGCCGCACGCCCAGCCTAATCCAGGCCCCCAGAACACTCAATCGTCGGCCTCAGCGCTTGGCAGGCATCTTGCAAGGCCAAACCAAGACCAACTGCTCCCCACGCCGCGTATGCTTGGTGCGAGACCACTCCAAATTCCTCCCATGAACTCGAGACAAACACGCCAGCGCTTCTTCAAGCTGGCTTTCCTGGCCGTCTTTCCGCTGCTGTTTGCCTGTCAAAAGGACAGCGGTCAGGGCCTGGTGATTCAAAACCCCGGCGCGGACAGGCCATTCTTCGTGGACTTCGGCTCCGTGGCCAGCGGCCGCACGGTGGAGCACACCTACGAGCTCAAGAACACCGATTCGAAGCCCATCACGGTCCAGGACATCACTCCGAGCTGCTCTTGCACCCAGCCCAAGATTTCCTTCCTCGATGAGTCGGGGAACCTGATCCGCGGCAATCGCTTGGCGGAGCCGGTCATCACGATCCCTCCCGGCGTGACGGCCAACCTGAGCATCGCGATTGACACCAATCACATCGCTCGCATGAACGCGGACAAGTTAGCCATGGTCGTGCTTCGTTGCGACTCGGAGAACCGCGCATTCATGAGCTTCGAGCTGCACATATTTCCGACGCAGGCTTACCAAGTCTCACCGAAAGTGCTCGACCTCGGCAACATTCCAATCTCCACGGGCTCACGCACGAGGGCCGATCTCATCACCGGGGTGCCCTTGACGGACTTTCGGATCCTGGGTGTGGCCTCTCAGAGCGAGGGCCTGGAAGTCACCATCGACGAACAGGTGATCACAGGCGAAACCCTATGGAGAGTGGAAGCCGTGCTCAGCCCCCCCCTGAGCCTCGGCCCTTACAGCGGAGAAGTTGCCCTGCGCACGACGGATGCCAGCGGCGAAACGGAGGACGATCCGTTCGTGATCAAAGTGCTGGGACATGTGGTTCCGGACGTGGTCATGTTCCCGCCAGCCTTGCCTCTCACGCTCTTTCCCGAACAGACCGACCTCGAGGCCAAGGGCGTCCTGATGGCACTCGCCGCCGGACACCGGATCAAGATCGTGGACGTCTTGGTGGAGGGCAAAGTGCCGGCGAATTTCGAGATCATCTACGAGCCCCAGGCCGCCGATTCCGTCGGCAAGAGTCAACGCTGGGATGTGGCCTTGCGCGTGCCAAACGCCAAGGACGTGGCAAGCTTCGCAGGCAGGCTGCAAATCACTCTGGAAGACCCGGGGGCCGACGTGGTCATGGTGCAGTTCCTGTATCGGCGCTAGCAGGCCCTAGCCCGTCTGAGCCATTCCAGGCTATCCAGGCTCAGCGCCTGGGCAGCATTAGGCCACCCTTACGTTCGGGGCCACCCTGGCGTTCGCGTTCGGGGCCACCCTGGCGTTGCCCGCGTCTTTTCATGTAGAGCCGCCAGGCGGATGGATCGCCGCCGGGATCATTGGTCTCGGCCAACCAACGGAGGGCTGGCACGAGAAGTTCCATGTCCACGACGTTGGCGCGCTCCACCAGAACCGTCAACAGATCCAAGGTCTCCGCGCGGCGGCTGGGCTCGATCCGCACGGCCCGTTCCAAGAGGGCTGGGGTGAAGATCTTGCCCTCAGCGATGTAGTCCGCCAGCTCTTTGGGTTCGATGGCGCCATTGGGTAATTCCCCTGCCAACCGCACCAATTCGAGCTTGGGCTCGGGCATCGCCTGAGCGGGCAGATAGGCTCCGTTCGGCACTCGAAACTCGCCAGGCAGCAACTCAAGGCGCAGCCGCGATGAGAAGGCCAACACGCCCGCCGGTGGGGCGAGGGCCAAGGTCGCCACCGGGAAGTGCAGCACAGCCCCCGGGGCCAGATGCACTTCTTCGGGGAACGGAACGGCGTCCCGGCGGGATCCGCGTTGTTCACCACCAGCAGGACCGATCGCCGTCTGAAAGACCCACAAGCAGGCGCCTCCAGGTCGGTAATGCAAGTCTTCCGTTCCGTGCTGGGAGACCAGCAACTCCAACTGGAAGAGCCCAGGGGTCTCCGCATCTTCTGTGGCCACCAGCGTGAGTTCCATCCATCCCACCCGTTCACGGCCGTCGAGGATGCGTTTGAAGGCTCGGGCCAACTCGAGAGTGGGTCCCGTCGGCCCGCGGGACAAAAGAGCGCGCAGAGCTTGGCGCGCGGTGTCGTTGGCCCCCTCCGCCATGGCCGCCTCGATGGCCTGGATCGCGGGTACATATTGCAGCGGCACTCCGCCGCGCAGATTGGCAGGCAGGACCTGGCTCTCTGGTCCCACGTCGGCCGGCGGCTGATTGGGGTCCGGCCCCATTCCCGTGATGGTGCAGGAGACCGAGACGAGGAGGAGGAGAGCCGGGATGCGAACTGCCATCATCGTTACCGTACCAGGGCAAAATGGGGCCGGCGACAGGCTT
>JBLIMI010000428.1:0-4116 GCA_047638655.1 Minisyncoccia bacterium
TGTGAGAGCCATCGTGAATGCTCACGTGGGCGATGGTGGTCACGTGCTCGATCCCTACCTCGCTGGAAAATGGGTTTGTCCCATGCACCCCGAGGTCGTGAAAGAGGAACTTGGTATTTGCGATGTGTGCGAAATGGACCTGGTGCCCGCCGAGGACTTAGGATTCGTCTCCGACCCACTAGCGACGAATGCAAAACCAATCGTGGTGCCAAAGTCAGCGGTGCTGGTCACCGGCCGTCGGGCCATCGTCTACATCGTGGTTCCGGACTCCGAGCGACCCACCTATGAAGGGCGTGAAGTTGTTCTGGGGCCGCGCGCGGGGGACGAGTACATCATCCTCTCCGGGTTGGAAGAAGGGGAAGAGATCGTCGCCAATGGCGCCTTCCGGATCGATAGCGCCATGCAGATCTCTGCCAAGCCATCCATGATGTCCATGGACGGCGATAGCTCGAGTCTCGATGGTCCCGGTGAAATCCTATTCCGTGACTCCTTGGCGCCCTTGTACAGCGCCTACCTTGGCTTGCAAGGCGCGTTAGCGGGGGATGACCTGATGAAGGCTCGTGAGGCACTAGAAGAGCTTCGAGAGGCGCTTCAGGCGGTGACGCCTGCAGGCTTGCAAGGCGGGCGCTCAAAGGCTTGGGAGGCGGCTGGGGTGGTTCTCGAAGCCGCGACACTCACCGCTTCCGAGGCAGCCGGCATCGAGGCCGTCCGTGTGGCCTTTGGACAGCTTTCGGAGTCCATGCTGAGCATCGAGCGGGAGTTTGGACACGCAGGCCAGCAGGCCCACCGGGAGGCCTTCTGCCCCATGGCATTCGACTTCGAAGGAGCTTCCTGGCTGCAGCTTGGTGAAGAGATCCTCAATCCCTACTTTGGCGCTGAGATGCTCCGCTGCGGAAGCATCAAGGCCACCTTCCAGGGCGCGGGAGGACTTTGATGAAGTTCAAAGACGGCTCGCTGCATTCCGGCTCGCTGATGGACCGACTGATCTGGTTCTGTTTGAACAACAGGCTCGTGATCGGGCTGTTGACTTTGCTCTTGATTGCCTGGGGTGCACTGGTGGCGCCCTTCGATTGGCAATTCGCCGGAGTGGAGCGTGACCCGGTTCCGGTGGATGCGATTCCCGACACCGGCGAGAATCAACAGATCGTCTTCACCGCATGGCCGGGACGATCACCCCAGGATGTAGAAGACCAAGTTTCTTATCCGCTGACTGTTGCCCTCCTGGGTGTACCCGGTGTGAAGAGCATTCGTAGCTCTTCCATGTTTGGCTTCTCAGCCGTCTTTGTGATCTTCAATGACGACGTTGAGTTCTATTGGTCGCGTAGCCGCTTGCTCGAAAAGCTGAGCAGCCTCTCCAGCGGAACTTTGCCCAAGGGTGTGCAGCCCGCGCTAGGTCCCGACGCAACGCCCTTGGGCCAGGTGTTTTGGTACACGCTCGAAGGCCGGGACGAGGATGGTCAGCCCGCCGGTGGCTTTGACTTGCAAGAGCTCCGGACGACCCAGGATTGGTACGTGCGCTACGCTCTATCGAGTGTGGAAGGTGTGGCCGAGGTGGCCTCCATCGGTGGATACGTTCAGGAGTACCAGATAGATGTGGATCCGGACGCCATGCGCGCCCACGGGATCGCCCTCGAAAACGTGTTCAAGGCGATCGCGGCTTCCAATGTGGACGTGGGGGCTCGAACGATCGAGATCAACCGTGCCGAGTACGTGGTGCGTGGCCTCGGGCTGATCGAATCGCTCGAGGACATCGAGGAGACGGTCGTCGGGGTGACGGACAACGTGCCGATCACCGTGCGCCAAATCGGAACCGTTTCGCTGGGCCCCGCTTTGCGACGCGGAGCGCTGGACAAGGGAGGCGCGGAAGCTGTTGGAGGCGTCGTCGTCGTGCGTTACGGGGCAAATCCCTTGGCTGTCATCCAGCGCGTGAAGGACAAGATCGAAGAGATCTCCGCGGGCATGCCCTTCAAGGAGTTGGCCGATGGTCGGCGGGTCCAGGTGGACATCGTTCCTTTCTACGACCGCTCCGGTTTGATCCTCGAAACTCTGGGGACGCTTAGCTCTGCTCTGGAGCACGAAATCTTGGTGACGATCATCGTTGTGCTCCTGATGGTCGGGCACTTGCGCAGTTCGATACTGATCTCCGGGCTGTTGCCGCTTGCCGTCCTCTTGTGCTTCGTCGCCATGAAACATATGGGGGTCGATGCCAACATCGTTGCTCTCTCTGGCATTGCGATCGCCATTGGCACCATGGTGGATGTGGGGATTGTGCTGACAGAGAACATTCTGAGGCACGTGGAGAAGGAGCGCGACAGCCTCGGTTTGAAAGCTGCGGTGGCTAGAGGCGCATCGGAGGTGGGGGGAGCAGTCATGACGGCTGTGCTGACCACGGTCGTGAGTTTCTTGCCGGTATTCACCATGGAAGGGGCGGAAGGAAAGCTCTTCAAGCCATTGGCTTACACCAAGACCTTCGCCTTGCTGGGATCGATCGTGGTGGCGATCATCATCTTGCCGCCAGTTGCGCACGCCTTGCTTTCCTGGAGGCGTAAGTCCAAGTCCAAGCCACAAGGTTCGACCGTCTATTCCAAGTCGGTGAGTTTCCTTGTGGCGGGCGGCGTGGCCTACCTATTGGCCGGGCTCTGGGAACCGCTCGGCCCTGGGCGGGATATGAGCAACCTGATGTTCACTTTTGGAATCATCGGTAGCGTGCTGCTGCTGTTCCAGATGTTGCTCTGGGTCTACGAGCCTGTACTCCGCTGGTGTCTGGCTCACAAGTTGGTGTTCCTCTCGGCGCCGACCTTATTGGTCTTGCTGGGGCTCATGAGTTGGCTCGGCTTCGAAGAAGTGGCGGGTCCGGTGGTGCACTTGGCCGAGAGTGGCGATCAGTCGGAAGCGGACAACGGTTGGCGCTCCAGTGAAGCCTGGAAGAGCGCGTCGGAGACTTTCCCTGGCCTCGGCAAGGAGTTCATGCCGGCCCTGGACGAGGGGTCATTCCTCCTGATGCCCGTCACCATGGCCCATGCATCCATTGGGGAGGCCTTTGAGATGTTGCAAGTGCAGGACCGGAGGATTTCGAACATCCCCGAAGTGGAGAGTGCCGTGGGCAAAATTGGGCGGGCCGATAGTCCCCTCGACCCCGCGCCGATTTCCATGGTCGAGACTGTGATCAACTACAAGAGCGAGTACCGAGAGAACTCCTCGGGGCACCGCTTGAAGTATGCCTACGATCGCGACCGAGAGGAGTTTCTACGCGATGATCAGGGAGGATTGATCCCCGACGATGACGGATTGCCTTTCCGTCAATGGCGTGACTCCATTCGGACCCCTGCAGACATCTGGAAGCAGATTGAGATGGCGGCTGCCATCCCGGGAATGACCACGGCCTCGATGCTGCAACCGATTGAGACGCGGCGCATCATGCTGCAAACGGGCATGCGCGCTCCCATGGGCATCAAAGTCTATGGTCCTGACCTCGAAACGATCGAACGCGTCGCGCTCGACTTTGAAGAGATCTTGAAACAGGTCCCTTCTGTGCGCCCCGCCACAGTATTCGCAGACCGGGTCATTGGTAAACCCTACCTCGAGATCGACATCGACCGCGCTGCGATTGCTCGCTATGGGCTATCGGTTCGATCGGTACAGGACGTGATCGAAGTGGCCGTGGGTGGACGCAAGCTCTCGACGGTTGTTGACGGTCGCAAACGCTATCCCGTGCGGGTGCGTTACGGCCGCGAGCAGCGAGATGAAATCGAGGAGTTGGGGAACATACTCGTTGCCGCTCCGGCGGGCGCGCAAGTACCACTCGGGCAATTGGCGGAGATCCGTTACACGCCAGGTCCTCAGAACATCAAGAGCGAGGACACCTTCCTCGTGGCTTATGTGCTGTTCGACCGCCAACCCGACGTGGCGGAGGTGGACGCCGTGGAAGATGCCCAGGCCCACATCGATCGCTTGCTGGCGACTGGTGAGTACGAGTTGCCGGCTGGGGTGTCCTTCAAGTTCGCAGGTAACTACGAGAACCAACAACGGGCCACACGCAAGCTGCGCTTGGTCTTACCCCTGGCGCTGTTCGTGATCTTCTTGATCCTCTACCTGTCGTTCCGACGGGTCGTGACC
>JBLIMI010000429.1:0-4115 GCA_047638655.1 Minisyncoccia bacterium
TTGGAAGGAATACGCCAACTCGCTCAGCACTGGCTCTTCGGCGTCGTACAGCAGAGGGTAGTGGGGAAGGGGGTCCAGCAGTTCAATGCCGTGTTCGTCAGGATTCTCGTGGTAGGGACTGAAGCGGTCGATCACGATCGGGCCCATGGCCGGCGGTGGAAGGTGTGCCAGGGTTGGCAGCAATTCGGCGACTCGTTCGTACTCTTCAGGCTCTTCGCCCGGGAAACCGAAAAGCATGTTCCAGGCGACTTCGATGCCCTCGGCAGCGCACCACTTCAAGAGTCGAATGTTCTGCAAACCCGTGACTCCCTTACGCATCAGTTTTAGCGTGTGCGTGCTCAGGCTTTCGATTCCGGGTTGCAGTTTGCGCACGCCCGCGTTCGCCAGGGCGTGCAATTCATCGCGTTTCAAGTCGGCCTTGGTCTCGTAAAAGATGTGGAAGTCCTCGTCACGCTCAGCGAGGGCCGGGATCACGCTTTTGAGGTAACCTCGATCCAGGATGTTGTCCACCGCGGTGAAGTCGAGGACCGCGTGGCGACGAGCGAGGCCAATGATCTCTTCAAGCGTGCGGTCGGGGCTCTTGCTTCGAAACGTCATGTCCATGGCGTTCAAGCCGCAGAAAGTGCAATGGGCCTTCTCGCCCCACCAACATCCGCGAGCGCTCTCGAAAGGAATGCGTGGCGTGATCGCGCCTCGCAAAGGGGATCGATCGAGCCGCTCAAAGAACTCGCTGAAATTCGGAGTCGGGATCGCGTCCATTTCCATGCGGCGCCCTTCGGGAGGAGCGGCCAGGACGTCAGCACCGACTCGGCGTGCGATGCCAGGTAGATCGGGCACTGGCTGCCCCGCGCGCAGGGCACCGAACAGTTCACTTGCCACCGCTTCTGCTTCGCCACTTACCGCGGCATCAATCCAGGGAAAGGCTGCCAGCAAACCGCGTCCCATGGGAGCCGCGCAGGCGGCGCCACCCAACACGATGGGGAGCTCTGGGTCGCGCCGCTTGAGTTCTCGGGCCAGCGCCAGAGAGGCGAACGTCTGAGTGAATGTCAGGGTGAACCCAACAGCGCTTGGGGAGCAAGCCATGACTTGATCGGCCGCCGCGCGGATGAAATCGGGAATCCGCAGCCGGAGCCGCTGCAATTTTTTGCGCAGGTCCTTGGCCATTCCGCGGCGTTCGATGAGTTCATCAAAGCGGCGGTCTTTTTGGGGAGAGCTGGCGCGTACATCCTCCGTGGCAAAGACCCAATCGCCCACGGCTGCATCTGCCCAGCGATCCGAGATGTGGCGGTAGTTGTCCGCGGTAAATGGTTGCTTCTCCTTCCCGTGGACCTGCTCCAGGAAGTCCATGAACGCCAAGTGCAGGCTGAATTCCTGGTGCGGGATGGACTCTTGGTCCAGCAACGCAGCCAACAAGCCCACCTGCAAGCTCGGTGAATCGAGGGCTTGCCAGGGCATGCTGATCAATGCGACGGGGGACTTCGTGGGAGGACTTTCGGTGCTGGACATGGTGTTGTCGTGGGGCGCCATCCTACCGGATCGCGGCAGGAATCACGCCGGCCGAGTTCTAGCCCACCAGCTCCGAGGGGTTACAGATTCGTCCCCGGAGAGAGGAGTCAGGGGTACACTTCTCTCATGTCGTCACTCCCTTGGGCCGAGCTACCCGATTCGAAGCTGCTTAAGATCCGCATCTGCGATCTGAACTTGGAGCTCAAGGACTCGGCCGTGGCCGAGCGCGTGACCGAATTGCACGCGGAACTGAAGCTGGCTGGCCTTCGCTTTCGCCCGTACGTCTGGCTTTCGACGGATTGGTTTACGCCGGACTCGGCAACGGGTTTTGCGGTTCCGTTCTACTTGGCTCATCCCCGGCTCATCCGGCTGGAGCGCAGGCAGATGTTGCAGATTGAGGGCGGAACCCGGGCCGAATGCATGAAGCTCATGCGCCACGAGGCTGCCCACGCGCTTGACAATGCCTACCGCTTGCGGCGCCGCAAACGTTGGAGGGAGACCTTCGGGAGGTCGAGTGAGTCCTACGCTTCGACCTACACACCCGACCCGACCAGTCGCCATCACGTGCTCAATCTGGACTACTGGTATTCGCAGAGTCACCCCCTCGAAGACTGGGCCGAGACGGTGGCGGTGTGGTTGCAGCCCGGATCCCGCTGGCGAGATCGGTACGCGGGCTGGCCTGCTCTCAAGAAAATTGAGTACGTGGACGAACTGCTGAGGGAAGTGGCGAAGCGCCCGCCGCTGCTTCGAACGCGCGCGAGAGTGGAACCCCTTGCGACAGTCAAACTTACCCTCGGCGAGTACTACCAGCGCAAGCGTCTGGTCTATTCAGATGAAGGCAGCCCCGCCCTCGATGGCCAGCTTTCGCGCATCTTCGTTTCTGCGGAAGTGTCCCCGAGGCGGGCGAAGGCTGCGGCCTTCCTACGCAAGCATCGCAATGAACTAGTGCGTCGAGTCTCGGGCGCAACTGGGCAACACCGGTACCTTCTCGACCATGTCGTGCGTGAAATGGTGGAGCGCTGTCGGACTAAAAAGCTTGTGCTTTCAGGCACATCGGCGGACGCCTTGTTGGGGTCTGCAATTGTCTTGACTTCACTCTCGTCACAGTTTCTCTACGGGGCGCACCCAAACTACCATCGATGAGAAAACTGCGCATTGCGGTTTTGATGCACGAGGAGCTTGTCCCACCGGCCTCGATTGAGGGACTCACCCCGGCTGAGATCAACCGTTTCAAGGTCGAGCACGATGTGCTCTCGACCCTCCGAACCATGGGGCACGAAGCCGTGGCCCTCGGGATCGTTGACGATTTTGCGCCCCTGCGAAAGGTGTTGCGGGAGTTCAAGCCCCATGTGGTGTTCAACCTACTGGCGCACTTCCATAACGCTGCCATTTATGAGTCTGCTGTCGTCAGTTGGCTTGAACTTCACAAGCAGGCCTATAGTGGCTGCAATCCCCGGGGCATCTTTGTTGCTAACGACAAGGCCCTCTCAAAGAAGGTGCTTTCCTACCACAGGATTCGCGCAGCACGATTCATGGTGGTGCCCCGCGGGAAATCTATTCATCGGCTCAACAAACGCCTGCAATTTCCGCTCTTCGTCAAGTCCGCCAGCGAACACGCTTCCACTGGAATCGCCCACGCTTCCATTGTGCGCGACATGGCCCATTTGAAGGACCGGGTGGAGTTCATTCACCGCAACGTGGGGACGGCGGCGCTTTGTGAGCAGTACATCGAGGGTCGCGAATTGACCGTGGGCATCCTGGGAAACAAGCGCCTCGAGGTGGGTCCCGTGTGGGAAATGTTCTTGGATGGATTGCCAGAAGGCGCGCCCAAGATTGTGACAGAGCGCATGAAGTGGGACCTCTCTTACCAGGAGAAGGTGGAGTTCAATACCGGGCCCGCTGAGCTTCCGAAAGAAAAGCTCGAGTCTATTCAAAAGCTCGGTCGCCGAATTTATCGAGCTCTTGGGTTGTCGGGGTTCGCTCGCATCGACATGCGCATGGACACCGCAGGTAAGATTTGGATTCTGGAAGCCAACCCCAATCCGGATCTCTGTTACGGAGAGGACTTTGCGGAGAGCTTTGAAAAGTTGGGCTATACCTACGAGGCGCTGCTACAGAAGTTGTTGAATCTGGGGATGCGCTATCACCCGCCCTGGAAGGACTGATCTGCTACACCTTCTCGCACATTGAAGAATCGGATCCTGCTATCGTTCCTCCTGATCTCGGGGGGACTTGTGTGGTGGACCATGGGCAGGACGCCAGGCGCTGAAGGGAACTCGCCTGGGCTGAAAGTAGATCGAGCCTCCGTTCAGGAGATGAATGGCACAGACCTTTCCACGGTGCCGATGCCTTCGCCGGAGCCAGAGTTCACCCGAGCCGAGGTGGCCACCGACACGTCGCACCTAGAGCCAGGTGAGGATGAGGTGCTCGAGGGCGTCTATGGTGATGGATCGGTTCGCGTTGAGGTTCGGCTGGTGCTTCCCGACTCGCTCCATCCCGTCGATCCCCATCCATTGCAGGGCAGCGAAGTCAGCATTCAATCCTGGGTGGAGGAGACTGACGTCACCACAGCGCACTCGGAGTTACTGGGTGCGGATGGAGTGGCCCGC
>JBLIMI010000430.1:0-4113 GCA_047638655.1 Minisyncoccia bacterium
ATGCGCTCGGAACTGCGGATGTCAGCGGCTGAATGGCCCACTCTTGTCCCTGGTAGAAGATTTGCGCGTTGAGTTGGCCCTTGATCAGACCGCCGATGACGCGGCTGCCGTCCAATTCCAGGATCTCACCGCGAACCGTGCTCGGAAGAGGCGCTTCGACTTCGACCGGGCCGCCGGTGCCGTTGCTGACGAGCAGCTTGAAGTCCGGCGAGCGCATGCTGTGGCGCTCCATGATCATCGTCAGAAGTTGGCCGTCGATCTCGACCTCGACGACCATCCCGTCGTCGGTCAACTCGGGAATGATGAGGTCTTGGGTGGTGAAATCGCTCAGATTGAGCTTTTCCATCACAGCAAGGTCCAGTTCAGATTGGGCCGAGACCGTAGTGGCCGAAAGAGAAAGGAGTGCGGCACAGAGGGCCACGCGCGGGAGGGGGTATTTCATCAAACGCTCGGGTATATTAAGAGAGAGTTGGGGTATCAGGCCCTTATGACTGCCAGGACGCCCCTGATTGTTCCTAAATTGTATGGCGTGTGGGCACAATTCCATGGGTGGCCAGGATCTGTGGGGTAGAAGCGCACACTTCTCCGGAATCGGGGGCGCCTGGGGGGACACAAGGGCCCCAGAGGTGTCAAAAGCGCGCGCTCCCCGCACTCAGGGAAGGAAGCTGACAGAGACTGCGTTCGAGGTATTGAAACCAGACCCGCAGGGTCCCTGAGGGTCGCGATACCAGGTTTGGAAGTTCCAGGAGGACCCCGGGGTGATGCAGCTTCCGCCAGTTGCCGCAGCGCAGGAGAAGGCCACGATTCCTCGACCGAGGCTCAGCGTGCCCCCTGCTCCAGAATCCTGGGCCGGATTGAAGCGCAAGAGGCTGCCCGACGCGCAACGCAGACCATCGCCCAAGACGAAGCTGCCCTGATTTGGCCCCATGAACATCGAGCTGAACTTGTTCGCAGGAAGGCTATTGGACGTGAGGACGAGATCGTCCAAGGAGACCTGGCTGCTTCCACTCGCGTCGAAGGTGGCACCGGCTCCAGTGCTATTGGCGCAACCGGCGAGCAAGTCGTCGTTGCCGCAGGGGCAAGAGTTGCCGGGCCAGCAGAGCCCGCCCCAGGGAACTCAATCAGATAATTGATCGTCTGGACACGGAGGCCAGCGGTGATCGCGAACAGAGCCATAGCGGTAGCGAAGGCAACTTTCATTTGGCGGATCAATGACGAGGCAACTGACCGGGACTCCCAAGCACTCGCCGATTCGCGCTCGCCCGGGTGCCCAGTGGGATCATCCGGCAACCGAAATTCCGCTACATGGAGCCCACGGCTTCCCCGGCAGCAATAACAACACTCTCCGGGTACGTAGCGATCTCGTTGAGGCGCTCCAAAGGGGTGTCCGCAAGAAACTCGGTGTTCTTCCAGGATTCAATCACCAGCTTGCGGTTGGACTCCGTCGTGTACTTCACGAAGAGTTCCGTTGGGTCGCCCGCCTGCGGTGAATCGATGTCGAGGATCAAGCTGGGCGTGGCCGGCGACAGATCAAACTTGGCCATTTGGAGCGTCTTGATTGTCGGAGCCGCCGCGGTCCTGAAGTGGACGATTCGCTGATCGATGTCGTAGACGATGCTCCACTTGGTGTAAGCACCTTGGCTCACATCGGCAAGAATCTCGAAAGCGTAATCGCGGGTCTTGTCGGGGGAGGAAGGCTCGTACTCGACTACCCCACAGGCTGCACGCACGAAACGGTCGAGCGAGCTCCCGGAACGGGGCGTGGGTCTGTCTCCACCAAATCCGTCGAAGGTCTCCAGGTACTCCATCGAGTTGGAGTAAGGGCTGTTCGTCAAGGCTGGAATGGGAAGCTCGTGCCCATGGTGAGCGACCATTTTTCCTTCCAGGAATTCGATCGTGGCCTGGTCCCCAGCGCTGTCGCACACCAAGAAGTGGGTGCTGACACTCTCGGGCGTGATACGCAGGGTGGAATCGGTGGCGAGCACTTCTTCCACCGTACGGCAGTTGTCGAGTTGGTATTGAATCCAGGAGAGCTCCCGGACGCCGGCACGAGCATCTGTGTCAGGAAAGCGCGTGGCCGTCAGCCACATCACTTCAACAACCAGGCCTGCTTCGTTCATCCCTCCCGAAGGGAATTCGTGACCGTACTGGTTGAACGTGATGCTGCCATACTTCGAAGTCCAGCGGGCGGGCTTGGCCGGAGTGCTGACCAAAGCTGTTTTCATGAGGCCGCGCTTGTTCACTGTCACATGAGCAACGCCAATGCCCCAATCGTAGTTGCGGCCAAATACGGGACCCTCGCTCGCCGGCAGGCAAAATGTGGTGCAGGGCGCAAGGCTGCCCGGCGCCGATGTGCTGGAAGAGGCGAGCAGCGGGGCGAATAGCGTTGCGAGTAGAGCAATCGGACCAAGTGTCACAAAGCGCATGGCGAAAGGGGTGAGTTGTGAGTTGTGAGTGCGCGAGGCCAGTGGACGCCATCGGGCTACCCGCCGTCACCCAATTGAGCAGGTGACGAGGCGCTGATGGCGCCAACATAGTAGTGGCCAGTGTAGTCGGTTTGTAGATTTTCGCTGAAGAGCTCGATGAAGGGCGATGCGCCGTGGTCCGCAACGCCGATCTTGCTGATGCCAATACCCTGGGCCGTGCTGACCCATGCCGTGCCTCCCGAGTAGGAAAAGTCGAAAGAGGTGACTGACGGGTATCCTTGCTTGATGTGCGCCAAGATGTTTTGCGCCATGGCGACGTCCCGTGCTTCGCTCAAATTACCTGGGTCGTCAAAGAGGTAGGCTTCAACGTCCATCTCCAGCAGCTTGAGGCGCCGAACCTCATCCAACAACGCGACCATGGCGAGACTACTGCGGCCATCGCGACCACTCCAGAAGGGGCCTTCGGTCAATTGCTGACGATCCTGAGCCAGGCCGTCGGACCAAAGGAACGCATCCACAAATGGCTGTAGACCGGGGTCGACTTCCAGCCCGACGCGAACGGAGACATCAGCGCTTGTAGCCTGGCACGCAAGCTTCCCCACGAAGGCTGGCGCTTCTCGGGTGCCATGCAATTCTCCCAAGAGCAGCACGGCGCCGCTTCTTAAGAATGGCGCTGCACCCTGGATTGCGGTGCCACAGGCAAGCTGGTCCTGGGAATTTGCCTCTTTGACCTGAACCGTGGCGGTGGTTCCTAGTTGCGGCGCTTCACTGCAACCAGAGAACGCCAGGCAGAGGAATAGCAGACATGCGCAGGAGCATGCCTCCAAAGAACGCCCGGCAAGCCGCGTCATTTTGCTTGCGAGAACACCGGGCCAGCGACAATCCAAACGCGACCGGTCTTCGTTCCGCGGATGCCGCTCCAAGCGGCCGTGAGGAGGAAGTCTGTCCCGCCGTCCCCGTCCACATCGCCAATTCCGACCGAATCGAATCCCAGAGTGTCGCCTGCTTGTTTGCAAGTCCATGTGGCGAGTCGGCTTCCATCTGCTCCCGAGTGCAAGTAGACCGCGCCGCCAGAGCGTGCAGCGCTCGAATGTTGCCAAGCGCCAACGACCATGTCGGCAACCCCATCGTGATTGACGTCGCCACAATAGGACGCGGAAGTTCCAAAGCCTTCACCAGGGACATTGCCCGTAATCGCGAGCAGAGGTTCACCGGTCGCGCCCGAGCTCACGTAGACCCGGCCAGTGGCAGGTCCCTTGGCGCGGTTGTTCCAGTCGGAGGCGAACACATCGGGGACTTCGTCACCGTCGACGTCCCCCAGAATAGTCACGAAGTACTGTCCAAGATTGGAAGCGGTGCTGTCGGCTTCAAATGCAAATGCCCACTCCGCAGAGCTCGCGGAGCAATTTAAGACAACGGCACTCCCACCGCCCGGAGCGTTCATGGCTCCCACACCCAGCAGTCCAAAAGCGCCACTGACGGTGCCGTCGACTGCCGAACCGAATTGATTGCCAGCTCGATCCCCATCAATGCGATAGAGCTGCTTGCCGGACTTACCACTGAAAATATAGACACAGCCCGAGTCGATACCCGTCGCGTCTGCCTTGGGAGCTCCAATGGCAATGTCGTCACAGCCATCGTTGTTCAGATCTCCAATTCCACTGACCTTGAACCCGAACTGGTCGCC
>JBLIMI010000431.1:0-4112 GCA_047638655.1 Minisyncoccia bacterium
CACGGGCGGGTATGAACTTGAGGTCACTGCCAAGGCACGCAGCCTACTCGCAGATGGAAACGGCGAGGAGACCATTCAGGAGTTCAACGGCGAGCTAGAACTGGAAGTACTCATAACAGGTTCTGCCCAACCTCTGCGCCTGCTGGCTCAGGCCAAGGACGGGACCGTCCGTTTCCAAGGACACTTCGAACACAAGCCTCTATCCGTCGCCCTCGATCCACGACTTCTCTATCTCGATCGCGACCTGACCGACAACCATCTTTCCGTAGTGGAGACTTCCCGATGAGCTTGCTCTCTATCCGTAACCTGACCAAGACCTATGCCAACGGGACGGTCGCTCTCGATCAGGTCACTCTTGAAGTCCCCAAGGGCCTCTTTGGTTTGCTCGGTCCCAATGGCGCGGGAAAGTCCACATTGATGCGGACGATCGCAACCTTGCAACGGCCCGACACGGGCAAGGTGCAATTCGAGGACATCGATGTACTCAATGATCCTCACGCCATGCGCTGCGTCCTCGGGTACCTACCCCAGGAATTCGGTGTCTATCCGCGAGTCGGCGCAGAAACGTTGCTCAACCACCTGGCGACCCTCAAGGGCATCACCAACAAAGCGGAACGCAAAGAAAGCGTCCAGACACTTCTACAGCAGACCAACCTCTGGGAGGTTCGCAAGAAAGCTGTCGCTGGTTTTTCGGGCGGCATGCGCCAGAGATTTGGTGTGGCCCAGGCGTTGCTCGGGTCACCCCGGTTGTTGATCGTGGATGAACCCACTGCCGGATTGGATCCTGCGGAGCGTCAACGCTTCCTCGATCTCATTTGCGAAGTGGGTGAACGCGTGGCGGTCATCTTCTCCACCCACCTGGTAGACGATGTCCGCGAGTTGTGTCCCAACATGGCCATCATGAACGGAGGGCGGGTGCTGATGACTGGCAAGCCGGAAGAACGCATCGCTTCCATTCAAGGTCAAGTTTGGTCCCGTGCCTGCTCGCGCGAGGAACTCGATCGCCTTCGCGGGGAGCATCGAGTGATTTCCAGCAAGCGACGAGCAGGTCAAATACAGGTGCATGTCCTCGCCTCAGAAGCGCCCAGCGAATTCGACGCGGTTCAACCGGACCTGGAAGACGTCTACTTCGCGGCTTTGGCCAGCACCGAACCGGCGACCTCCCCACTCTCCTGAGCGGTCCAAGGGGGTCCAAAAGGTCACACCTTGTCCAGGGCCCGTTCAGGGTCGATGATGGCCCCATGAAAAACTCGGAGCAAGCCCTCAAGGGCTCCCACGAGGTACTGCGCGCAGTCAATCGCGGACACATGGACTATGGCTGGCTTCAAGCAAACTACAGCTTCTCCTTCGCGTCCTATCACAATCCAAAGCGCATGGGATTCGGCCCGCTGCTCGTGCTCAACCAAGACCACATCGCAGGTGGCGGTGGCTTCCCAACTCATGGCCACCGGAACATGGAGATCATCACTTGGGTGCAATCCGGCGAACTCATCCACGAAGACTCCATGGGCCATCGAGGAAGTTTAGGGCCCGGGGAGTTGCAGGTCATGTCAGCTGGAAGAGGCGTGCGTCACGCCGAATACAACGGGAGCAAGGAGAACAGTCTCCACTTGCTGCAGATGTGGATCCAACCGTCCGAACGTGAGACAGAGGCGCGCTGGGAGCAACGCCTCTCCCCCTCAGCCGAGCGCGAGGGTCAGTTCATTCAGTTGGTCGGCGAGCATGAAGAAGCTCGTGATGGACTTCTGACCATTGGACAGGACGCGCGCATGCACGTGGCGTTGCTAGCTGCTGATATCAACGCCAGCCTGGACCTGCCAGCGGGACGCAAGGCGTACTTGCACGTCGCTCGCGGCTCCGTTATCTGGAACGACATCCAACTAGAGGCGGGCGATGCAATCGCATTCGAAGCTACACGAGAAACCCGACCCCTCTCGATCACTGGGTCGGACCCTCGCTGCTTAGCCGACGTCATCCTCTGGGATCTCCCTTGAGTGGTTCCCTTCGAGTATCCCAGCCATGTCCGAGAAAAACTTCGCCAACTACGACCCGACTCCAACCCGGCGAGCACTGTGCAATTACCGAGTGCGACTCGCCTGTGATGAGGATCTTCAAGGGCTAGTACGCATTGCCCACGAACGAGAGGGCCCCACAGATGTCGGCGTGGGCGCCTTGACCGCTGGGATGTCGCGACGCCTCGACTTCAGCGCGGAGAAAGGGCGACTGTTTGTTGCGGAGGGCGAAGATGGTGGCCTACTCGGTTACGGTGCGAGCGCCTACATGAACTTCCCCCGCGATGGCACGCTACCGGAACCCGTGCACGACTGCTGGTACCTGACAGGTGTCGTCGTGACTCCCAGCGCTCGCCGAGCCAGCATTGGCCGCGCGCTCACCGTGGCACGCATCGACGCTTGGTCCAGCTGCGGCGGACCGCTTCGCTTCGTCGCCAACGCCAACAATCGTCCCAGCATCGTCTTGCACGAAGAATTGGGGTTCGAGTTGGAGGCGCGAGAATTCAACATGCCAGGGGTCGAGTTCACCAGCAGCAAGGGCCTCCTCTATCGGCTCGACCCGGTAACCTGATCCACTTGTGATCGGATCTCTGTGTGAAGGCTCCTCGCGCTCAAGGCGCTTGACGTTCGTAGGCTCCCATGTCCGTGATCGGACCGCTGCCCACTCCAACATCCGGTGCCCCGGGATCGTCCACTTCCCGCAACAGTCCACCAAGATCGAGCGGCACTCGCTCGCTCGTGTTTCCGTCTCGATCAATATCGAGAGTGTCATTTGCCAGGTCGCTGTCGCGGCCTGCATCGACACATGGTGAGCCAGGAGCCAGCACGTAATCTCCGAGTCCCGGGTTGTTGAAGAGCGGATCCAGGTCAAGCAATGGTCCTGAGCTAAAGACTGTATTCGTCAAGTCTAGCGCGCTCACGCCACCTTCGAGATCGCAGAATCGGATGTCGAGAGTGGGTTGCCATGAATTCTGGGTGAAGGCTTTGATCGCAGGTCCGGCTCCCGCAGTGTTTCCCCACAAAATCGTGTTGCGCACTTCGAGATCCCCGGAAGAAGCCACGAAGAAAGCTCCACCGCCTTCAAACGCGGAGGCACCGGGCCCTGCGTGATTGTCGGCGAAGGTCGAACTCGTCACGAACAGCTTCGTGCTGGCTCCGCCTAGAGTGCTTCCATTCCAGATGCCCCCCCCTGCGCCGGCAGTGGCCCAATTGCCCGTGAACAGGCAGTTGTCCACCATCATTCTTCCTTTGAATTGCGCGATGGCACCGCCTCTTTGTTCAGAGAGATTGTCCTCAAACCGGCAATGCGCAAATGCATTGGAGAAGGAGGAACCTTGGTAGAAAACGGCTCCGCCAGTGATCGCAGAGTTTCCCAGGAAACTCGTTCCAGACGCACGCACAGAACCGAAGACATGCATTGCGCCGCCAAAGGAACTTCCGGCCTCAGCAATGGCAGTATTCCCTGCGAGGACACAGTCAATCAACTCGATGTCACCGTCGCACCGAATCGCTCCAGCGGCAGCCATTGCACTGCAGTTTTGGATAACGCAGTCCTCCACGGTGATATCGGTGCCACTCCCAACCCAAAGGCCCCCGGGGCCACCCGCTGTGCCTCTCCCGTTCATGATGGTGAGGCCTGAAATGTTGATGTCCGGGCTTCCAGCTAGAGACGTAAACGCTCGTCCATTCTGCTCGAGATCGAGAATGCAATTGCCGGATCCCGACGCGCTGTAGATGTTCAGCGACCGTCCCGCGAAGTTGAGGTTGCGGTTCTGTGTACCAGTGTAGGTACCGGATGCGACCTCAATGGACCACCCATCCAAAGCCAACGCGAAGGCCGCCCCCCAGTTATTAAAGGGCGCGCCAATGCTTCCATCACCCCCAGGGGCAGCACCCCCATTCACGTAGAGGGTCAATCCACTCTCGCATTCGTCGAGGACACCATTCCCATTGAGGTCATCCGAGACCCCGCATTCCACGTCGATCAAGTCGTCAACGCCATTCGTGTTGCAATCCGTCGTCACGAAACAAGAATCCGGTACCAAGTCTCCATTGCAGTCCTGCTCGAGCCCCGAAGCGATGTCAAACACGTCTGGAATT
>JBLIMI010000432.1:0-4086 GCA_047638655.1 Minisyncoccia bacterium
TGGAGACCTTTGACATGCGCATGGATCGCCGCGAACACACGTTCCATGCTCTGCTGAGTGCGCGCCCCGTGTCGGTGTCCCTCGACCCAGAATTTGACGTGTTCCGTCTTCTGGATCCGCTGGAAACGCCCCCCTCCATCGGTCAGATCTACGGGGAACCGGCGATTCTTGCGCTCTTACCCAGCGCTGCGCCGAACGAAGAAATTGAAGCCTATCGCAGGCTGCTCGATAGCTGGCAGTCGCCGGATCATGCGATCGACATTCGCCTGGATCGGGAAGTCACCGACCTTCCCGCGGATCGCGCGCTGTGGGTTTTGGGTCAGGACAACCTCCATCGAACGCACTTTGATGGCTGGCGCCAGCGGGCCAAGGCGATTGATGTGGGCGGCAGCCCATTGCTGGAAGGGGACGCTTCCTTGCTCGCGAACCACAGCACCGTCGTCATCGGCCGGCACCCCGCCAACACGGAAAAAGCCATGGGGTGGATCGTGCTCGATCCCCCGCGGGCTCTCGAAGGGCTTGCGCGCAAGCTACCGCACTACGGCAAGTACTCTTACCTGGCCTTCGAGGGTGACGAACCTAGCAATGTGTTGAAGGGTCAGTGGCGGGCAGAAAACTCACCACTCGTAGGTGTCTTTGAGGGTGGCTCACCCACCGCTCTTGAGCTTCCTACTCGCAGGGCGCTGGCGGAATTGCCCGCAGTCTTCTCGGAGGCGAAATTACTTGAGCATGTGGCTTGGTTGGCTGCTCCTGAACGTGAAGGGCGGGTACCTGGCAGCGCAGGCCTCGACGCCAGCGCTGATTACATTGCCGCCGCCCTGGCGGCAGCCGGGCTGGAGCCGGCCGGAGACAACGGCAGTTGGTTCCAGGAGTTCACCTTGCAGGAGGGGCCGGGCGGCCAGGCCGTGCAGGTACGAAACGTGATCGGTCTACTGCGCGGACACAACGAAGGCTGGAAGGACCAATGCGTCGTGCTTTCGGCCCACTACGATCACCTCGGACTCGGCTGGCCGGATACCCGGCGCGAAGACATGGGGACTCTGCATCCGGGAGCCAACGACAATGCGAGTGGGGTGAGTGTCATGCTGGAACTCGCCAAGAATTTAGCGAGTCAAGGTGCGCCATCTCGCAATTTGTTGGTGATTGCGTTCACTGCTGAGGAATGCGGCTTGGTTGGCTCGCGCTACTACGTGGAGCATCCCGTGCTGCCCTTGGCGGGCACACGAGGGGTCATCAATTTGGACACCGTGGGGTTGCTGGAGGATCGGCCCTTGGCGATCCACGGCACTGGCACAGCAGATGAGTGGCAACACATCTTCCGGGGTTGCGGTTTTGTGACCGGCATTCCCTCCAAGAATGTTGCCGCGGGGGCCGAAGGGTCGGACCAGTGGAGCTTCATCGAGAAGGGTGTCCCAGCGGTTCAAGTGCTGACCGGGGCAGGGCTCGACTATCACCGCCCTTCGGACTCCATTGAAAATGTGGATGTACTTGGCCTGTTGAAAGTAGCCACGTTTCTCAAGGAAGCGTTGATCTACATGGTCGAACGGGAAGAACCCATGAAGGTGACCATCGAGGGTGTAGTTAGCGCGTCTGCACCTCGCACTGGTGGGCGCCGAGGAGTCTCTTTTGGCAGCATCCCGGAATACGGCTTCGAGGGCGTAGGGATGCGTTTGGACGGTGTTTCGCCTAATTCGCCAGCGGAGAAAGCGGGCCTCTTACCCGGGGACATTCTGATTCGCATTGACGAGGCGGTCATTGGGAATACTCGCGCCTTCGCTGAAATTCTGAAGACCTTGGTGCCGGATCAAGTGATCAGAGCCACTGTGCTTAGGGACGGCAAGGAACGCACCTTTGAGGTAACCCTGGTGGAGCGCTAATGCATCCGAGGGGCCGCGCCTTCAATTCTCCTTTCGGCGGCTAGTAACCCGATCCGAATCGACACCGCATGACATCTTCCATCTGGCGCAGCCTGTGGTGCGTGCGGTGCTTGGCGTCGACGGTGGCCAGGCCCTTACGGGCGATGGCTTCTCGTTCGGCATCATGCGTCAGGTAATAAGCGAGCTTGTCCCGGGCCTCGTCCAGACTGTGGTACACCGCAACGTCTTCGCCATCAGTGAAATTCTCGAGCACGTCATCCTGGGCATCGGTCAAGAGGAATCCCCCGGTGCCGGGGACGTCCCAGACCCTCTGGTTGACCGCGGTGGGCATTTGCTCAGCGGTCACGTTGAGGTTCACCTTGCTCGATCCAAACACCGTGGGCAGGTCCTGGGTGGGATGAAGAGGGCCCCGTAACTCGACACCTTGAACTAGCTTACTCCAATGTTCGTCGCCATTCACGACGGGCGAGTGCTCAGCCAGGGCTAGCACAAAGTCCCGGCGTTTGCGCATGGAACTCTCTGCGAGAGCCGCCTGCGCCGCCAAGCAGTGCGTGCGCGCATTGTCATCCGCTTGGGCAAGATAAGCCCCCATGTGATTCCGCAAGAACTGGCTGTCGATGGGGCCCTTGGCGGACATCTCCTTGGCGAGTTGATGAACTTCCGGAGAGAAGCTTGTGTTGGCTTTTTCCCACCAAGACCCGGCCACCAGGCTGACTGGAGATCCGAGTTGTGCCACGCGTTTAATGTCCACCCGACTCGGGTAGAAGGTGTCCGGGTTGGAGGCTGTCGGAAGGTGCACGGGATTCTCAAAACCGATGCTCTCCAACCAACCTAGAGCCGTCTTCTCAAAACAAAAAACTTGGGACGTGCCACGGGCATTGGCTTCCGCGCCGGCCAGAATGGGTAGCGGGTGATCCACAAACCAGGACGCGAGGGGGATTCCAAAGTCCTCGAGCAATCCCGCCAGCACGCCCTCGCTGTCAAAACCGATATGGTTGATGGTCAGCAAGAAATCCGGGCGAAAGTCGACCAGCGCCATCAGCATACTTTTGATGTAGCTGGACTCGCCCTTTTCGCCCAACTTCGTGGGCAATTCCTGGACAGCCCAATCCAACTCGCGCGCGATGCTTACGACATCTTCGACGATGAAGTACTTGGACTTCATCACCATCATTCGCGGCTTGGCGCCAGCTTGAAACTTCGAGTAACCGAGTGCCTGGGCGAGGGGGCTTGCAGTCATGTTGATTCGTTTAGCGTGTCATCAAGGCCCAGAGGTCAAATCCCTGAGACCAGACCTTGCCCTCACTGAAGCCCGCTTCCTTGAGATGCCCCAAGAGCGTGGATTTAGTAAAGCCGGTGCGATGCGCCATGGCGCTGCGGCCGGCGGCGAGGGAAGGCCTGTGGCCGTAGAGCATGTCCAGCGGTGTGATTGGTCCGTCAGCCGATTGGTAGGCCACATCTTCCAAATGGTCCTCGGCGATCAATCTCGCGACTTCTTGCAAATCCGGCATGGTCATCAATAGTAATCCGCCGGGGCGCAAAACTCGATGAAAGCCACTCAAAGCTTTGGGGACGTCATGCGGTTCGAGGTGTTCGAGATTGTGGCTGGACCAAATGCTATCCACGGACTCCGTCCGGATGTCAGTGAGGTCTGCGATGGAGGCCACCACATCCGGTTCCACGTGGGGGTCCACATCCAATCGGATTTCTGTCCAATCCGGCCCGCTAAAGGCTTCATGCACCTTGGCAGAGTTCCTGGTGCCACACCCCACGTGCAGGCAGTAGAGAGTGGTGGCTGTATTGGAGGCTGCTTCTTGGGGCGTCGCGGTCATGATTAGTGGTTGTCGGGCAGGGGACGGCAAGGCTCTTCAGAGGCGCCTTCGACGCAATGCGGCCGGGTCTTGGGCGGCTTCCTCGGGCCTTCCCAAATTTGGGGTCAGGGCCTTGGTAGGGGCCTCCTAGATGTTTTGCCCGGACCCGGGCGAGAGAGTTCCGCGAAAACTCCAGTTGCACTGCGGATTACCGTCCCACCAGTCCGGTTGGAACTGTCACCGATAATTCCGCCCATGGCCTGGTTCAAACCCACCGACAAAGAACAGCAGAACAAACGGGCGTCCGAACGCGTGCGTTGGAGTCCTGAAGCCAGCCTGACCGTGCAGGTTGTGCTGCGCACGGGTGAATTGGAGGACGTGAGGTGGTTGGATCTCTC
>JBLIMI010000433.1:0-4073 GCA_047638655.1 Minisyncoccia bacterium
GCTGGCCTTCGGTGTGCTGACCTGGGTGGCCGGCTTCGACCTGATCTATGCCTCTCAGGACGCTCAGTACGACCGCGAGGTCGGCTTGCACTCTATCCCCGCCAAGTTGGGCGTGGGGCGCGCCCTGGCACTCTCCAGTGCCCTGCACGTGGTCAGCGTGCTGGCGTTCTTCGGCGAAGGCTGGGCGGCCGGTTTTGGGGTTCCGTACTGGATCGCGCTGGCTTTGGCCGCGGGTCTGCTCGTTTGGGAGCACTCGATCGTCTCGAAGGATGATTTGAGCCGGGTCAACGTGGCCTTCTTCACCCTCAACGGCTGGGTTGGAGTGGGACTCTTCCTCGGGGTCGCAGTTGATTTGGCGCTGTCCTAGATTGTCTCCGGCCGCGGGCTAGAATGGTCCCATGGCCGCCGCACGCAAACGAGAAGCCGACCCGCCCACTCAACTCAGTGGACTGGCTCAGACGCTCAAGACCCAGGGGCTTCCCCGGGCGACTTTGTTGCGCGGGGAAGAAAGATTCTTCGTGGAGCGAGGCGTTCGTGCTGTGGTCGATCGCGCCCGCGAGGAGAACCTGGAGGTTTGCAAGCACGATGCCGCGGACCCGGAGTTTTCGCTTCCGATGTTGCTGGACGACTTGATCGCCACGCCGATGTTTGCAGCGGCCCGTTGCGTGCTCGTGCGCAATGTGGAGATGGCGCGTCAGGGGGTCCCTTCGATTCTGGCCAAGGTGGGGACCAAGCCGTCGCCGTTCACCCGCGCGGCCCTTTCCTTCATCAACTCGCAGCGCCCCGGTTGCTTGATCATAAGCGGCAAGAGTGTGCGCGCTGATCACGCTTTGGCCAAGGCCATCAAAGCCATCGATGGGCCCATCTTGAGTTGCCGCAAACTCTGGGATACGCCGCCGCCTTGGGATCCGGACCCTCGCAAGTCCGAGCTCGCCCAGTGGGTGGGGACCCGTTCGCGCGAACTCGATATGCGACTCAGCCCGGATGATTGCGCGTACATCGCGACTGCGGTGGGCAATGACCTGGCGGCCATCGACACGCAATTGGAGCAAGTGCGCGCCGGCGGTCAAAAAGGGATTCGGGAACAGGTCGAGTGGGCCAGTGGCGGGACGCCCTGGAAGGCCGCCGACGAATTGCTGGGAGGCAACGCCTCCCGCGGCATCAGTGCCGTTGAGTCCCTCTTCCGTTCTGGCTTTCATTCCGATCGCGACGGCAAGACCGAAGTCAACGCCGCTGCCCTCTCGGCGATCCTGCTCGGCACCCTGCGTAGCAAGTCCCGTCAAACCACCGTCGCCGCCCGCGCACGAGCCCAGGGCGCATCGCCCGGTGAAGCTGCCGAGGCCGCCGGAGCCACGGCCAAGATGGCCCGTGAGTCTGTGCTGGCCATGACGGAATTGCGCGCAGCCAGCGCTTGGCAGCGATTGTACAAGGACGTTCTCGAACTCGAGCGACGGGCTCGCAGTGGCCCCGATGTGGACGTCAACGATTTCGTGGCCTTCGCCTTGCGCCACCGGATGCGACCTGCCGCCACCCACCAGCGCAGCCCCAGCCGAGGAAACCGATGAAGAACGACGAATCCCAAATCTCCGGCACGGGCGTAATCGTGCCTCTGCCCGAAGTCGTGCGCAATCAGATCGCCGCCGGTGAAGTCATCGAACGGCCTGCTTCGATCGTGAAGGAGCTTGTGGAGAATTCCCTCGATGCGGGTGCGAGTAACATCCAAATCGATCTTGAGGAAGGTGGCACCATGTTGGTGCGCGTCACTGATGATGGTGTGGGCATGGTGGAGAGTGACTTGGCGCGGGCGTTCGAGTCCCACGCCACCAGCAAGTTGCGGGAAGCTTCCGATCTCGATCACATCTCGAGTCTAGGCTTTCGTGGTGAGGCCCTAGCGTCCATTGGTTCCGTGGCCCGTTGTTCCATTCAGTCTCGTCCCGGTGCGCTCGACGTGGGCTGCCGAATCGAGAACGAGGGCGGACACCTGACCGCGCCAGTGGAAGCGGGTGGCCCCGCGGGCACCGTGATTGAAGTGCGCGATCTGTTCTACAACACACCTGCCCGGCGGCGATTTCTGAAGCGCCCCTCCACGGAATTGTCCCGTTGCTTGGAGATCGTGCAACGCATGGCACTGGGCCACCTCGATGTTGGTTTCGTTTGCACGCACAACGGCAAGCGCAACTACGACATCGAACGCAAGATGGATCTGGCGGGACGTATCCGCCGGACCTTTGGGGCTGAACTCGCTTCCGAATTGGTTCCCGTGGAAGCGGATGACGGCATGTTTCACCTCCAGGGTTTCGTGGCGCCGCCTCGCTTTGCCCGTCGGGACAGTGCACGCCAGATGTGGTTTTTGAATGGGCGCACCGTCAAGGACAAGATCCTGGTGCGCGTCCTGAAAGAAGCGTATCGCGGTTATATGGATCCGGGTCGGCAGCCCGTGGCCTTCCTGCATCTCTCCATGGATCCCGCTGGAGTGGACGTCAATGTTCATCCCGCCAAAGCCGAAGTCCGCTTCCGTGAGGACCGCCGCGTCTTTGCTTTCTTGCTGAATGCCCTGCGCCCTGCCGTGGCGCAAACGGACATGGCGACGCCAGGTGCTGGGCTCCTGAGCCGAGCGCTTGCCCGCGAGGGAGAGGTGCTCCACCCCGGTCAAGCGTCCATCGCTGACCCAGGAGGTTTGCGCGCTCCCGCTAGCGCCCCACAACCCTTCGAGATCCGGGAGGTCGCGGGCACACCGTATTCCGGCGCTCAGCCTTCACCGATCGTTGACCTGCCCCGTGGACAGAGCGTGGACGCGACTGCGCCTGCCAGTCTCACGGACCGGGGTATCGACACGATCCCTGGACCGTTCCTGCAAGTCGACAAGACGTACATCGTGCGAACGCTGCCCGATGGTTTCGAGGTCATCGACCAGCACGCCTTGCACGAACGCATTACGTACGAAGCTCTGCTGGACGAGATGCGTGATGGAAAGGTGGAGGTGCAACGCTTGCTCGTCCCCGAGATCGTGGAGGTCTCTCTCTCCGAGAAGCTTTTGCTCGCCGAACACGCCGAGACGTTGCGCCAAATCGGGATCGAGATTGAGCCCTTCGGAGAAAACGACGTGGCTGTGCAGGGCATGCCTGCCCGTGTTCGCCACCCGGACCCCATGGGGCTTGTGCGTGACGTGGCGCAGATCTTGGCCACCACGGGCAAGAGTCCCAAGCCCGAGGACGTGATCGAGGAAGTCTTGCACAGTGCCGCTTGCCGCAGTTCGATCATGGCTGGGGATGCGCTCACCGAAGACGCCATGCGAACCCTGATCCGCCGGGGCCAAGAACTCGAGTCCGACCAAACCTGCCCACACTCACGGCCGACTCGCGTGCGCTTTACCCTCGATGATCTCGAGCGCGCTTTTCACCGCAAGTAAGCTCTGTTCAGGCGGCGCTTCGAGCCCTACTGACCCGGGGGCATGAAGTCACTCGGGTTCAGATCTGCACCGAAACTGCCCCGGTTCCTCTTGAGATAGAGTTCAGAAGTCGGCTTCTTGTGAAACGCAGGGGGTCGCAGGGCCGCGTCGAGTTCAAAGATCTTGATGACGTGGGGGACGAACAGATGACCCCGTTGCAAGTGATTCGCCATGTGCACGAAGAGTGCGCCGGGGGGCACCATGCCCGGGTCGGCTTCTTCCCGCAGGACGGCAAAGCGAATTGACTTGGAGTCCCCATGGATCCCGAGATCGGCCTGCACGATGGCCGGCTTGGTCTTGTCCGCCGTGCGCCCGTTGAAGAGCGAGAAGTCGGGGCTTTTGATTCGAATCCAGATCAGCCCTTCGAGTTCTTCGGGCTTGATACGTGCCGGCAAGGCGAGCTCCGGGCCCTGGATCAATTGAAGATCAATCAGGCGCAGGGTCCGCGGATCGGTCAAGCCCACGAAGCTACCAGCGATCGAAACCATCTGGTCGAGTTGCTTGATGTCCTCCACCCCCTCACGACCCGAAAGCGCAATCACCTCCGCTTTGTCGATCAGGAAGTCTCCCTTGGGACCACGCAACAGTTCCCGACCGGTCTCGAGGTGAGCCCGAACAAATCCCG
>JBLIMI010000434.1:0-4052 GCA_047638655.1 Minisyncoccia bacterium
AATCCCGCAGGCGTTCCTCGGTGACCTCCCCGCGCCCCGGACCCGGCACGAGTTCGTACTCCGCCGAGGCGTTGATGCACTGCACCGCGTGAGCACCGAGCTTGCCGCGGGAACCGATCACAAGCACGCGCAGCATCGAGTCAGGCGTCCAATTCGTAGAGATGACCCCTGTCGCTCTGCAAGGGTTCCGGAATGGGCCCGTTGACAAAGGTCTCCAGATCTTCCGCCAACAATGGATCCACTTCCACCCTCACGACCCCGTCTCGATCCGGTTGCGGCAGGCTGCGGCCAGCGGCCTGCACCCACCCGCCAAACAAGTCGCAGAGGGACTGGCACGCCGTGCGCGGTGAATCCTCCCCTTCACCATTCTTGACCGGGCTAAACTCGTGCTCGCGTTTCACCTCGAGGGTCACACTGGCAGGACTCTTGCCCAGGGCGTCAAAAATGAACGTCTCGAACTTGGCCCCGTCCACGGACTCCTGCTGGCCACCGGCCCCACAAACGGTCATGCGTTTTCGGGCCACGTGCCAGGGCAACTCCAATCCATCACGCGTCAATTCATCGATGAAGTCCACCTGCAGGAGGTGAGCCGCAATGTTGCCCGCACCGAAGAGCAACGCGCCGGACTCGTCCGTGGCAGAACGCAGAGACTCGGGCAGGTCTGAATATTCAATGCACCCCAGGCGACCGTCCGCTCGACCGATGACGCCGACCTTTTCGCCAGCGTCTCGCTTGGAAACCACCTTGCTGGACATGCGTGCCTCGGCCGCCGCGTGCAAACCGATGAAGAGCGGGTCGGCAGGGCGCACTAGGGGATTGTCCACCTGGAAATAGGAGAGCGTTTCGATCCCGCTCGCTTGGGCCCGTTCCAATAGCCCAGAGGCTTGCATCGCTGCCAGTGTTCCCCCGTGCCCGTTGGGCGCCAGGAACAGGCTGTCTTTGCCCGACATCAGAATCTTGCCGTAGAGGTCCAACGCGGGGATCACCGCCTGGGAAAAGAACGCGACCTGATCGGACTGCAAGCCGAAGTACGCGTTGCTTTGAAAGAAGTGCTGGGTCGCCTCATGGTTGGCCGGTGAGGTCATCACGTACCAATCGAGACGCCGGCCACCGCGCACCTGGGCAGCGCGCAAGCGCCGAGCGTGGATCTCGAACAGGCTACGCCCGCTGACCGGTCCCACCGGGAAGGTGCCCTTCGGCCCGTCATACCCCAAGCGCGAGGCTTGGCCACCGGCCACCAGCAGGAAACCAATCTTGCCCGCTGCGATTCGCTCAAGCCCATGAGCGTGAGCGCCTTTTGCGCTCGCCGCTTGGCTAGCGTCCCGAACAAGCGGAAACATGTCTGGCGGTGCGAGGTCCACCTTGGAGCCTTCGTTGGCTGGCGGGGCACCCAAGAGCGCCGCCTGCTTCGCAACCAACTCGAAATCCACAGAGCCCAGTTGCGTCAACAAACGCTCACGCCCTGATAGACCCAACTCGTCCCAAAACGCAAACACGTGGGACTGTCCGTTGTCAGACGCCTGCTCGCGCAGGCGTCCTTCCATTTCATTCATCGATAGCCTGTGAACTCAGCTCTTGCCATCTGTAGACAAACACTCAAAGAGCTGTTCCACCAGGTGCACAAGGGCTTCGATTTTTTTGTCCTGGGTCACCTGTCGGCGAACGATTGACTCAACCAGGGGCGGAAGAATGGCTTCCCGGGTGTAGTTATTGATCATGTTGATGATCTCTGCCCGGGGCGCATCAGGCAGCTGATGAAAGTGATAGTGATATTTCTGCTTGAGCACGTCCTCGGTGATGTGCAGGCACTCCGAGGCGATGTCTTCCACACTGCTCGGGTCGTGTGTGGCGTGAAAGACTTCTTTTTTGTAATCGTGAAGCAGTTCTTTGAACTTCTCTTGCAAGTCAGACTCCTACCGATCCGGAGGGGATCGGGCATGATGGTGTTCTAGGGAAGCGGCTAGGGCCACGCGCTGCGGCCCCAAGCGCCGCCTCTATTCTAGCACCCTCGGCCGGGAATACTCCACCAAAGGCGAGGCTTCCACAGCGGGCGGAAAGACATAAATATGGGCCAGGAAGCGGCCCCTCTGCCGACCGCAAGCGCAAGAATCAGGCCAATTGGCCGATACAGAGCGAGACGTTGTGCCCGCCAAATCCAAGCGAGTTGGAGAGCGCGTTGCGCACGACCATTTGCCTGGAAGAACCGGGGACATAGTCCAGGTCGCACTCGGGGTCAGGAGTCGTGTAATTGCGCGTGGGATGCACCACACCGTGATGAATGGAGAGCGCCGTGGTCAGGAGTTCGACCGCGGAGGATGCCCCCAGCAGGTGACCCAACATGGACTTGGTGGAAGACACGGCCAAGCTGTCCGCGTGGGCGCCAAACGCCAGGCGAATGGCACGCGACTCGATGGCGTCGTTGTAGGCCGTGCTGGTTCCGTGGGCGTTGATGTAATCCACGTCCGTGGGGTTGATGCCTGCGCGCTTCATGGCCAATCCCATGGCCCGCGCGGGGCCCTGACCGTCTTCCTTGGGAGCGGTGATGTGGAACGCGTCATCGGTCGAGCCGTAGCCTTTGACCTCGGCGTAAATCTTGGCTCCGCGGGCCTTAGCGTGCTCGAGCTCCTCGAACACGAGGATCCCGCAGCCCTCCCCCATCACGAAACCGTCACGATCCTTGTCGAAGGGCCGACAAGCGGCACCGGGATCATCGTTTCGCGTGGAAAGCGCCTTGGCCGAGCAGAAGCCCGCCAGGCCCAGGGGTGTCGTCGCCGACTCGGCTCCTCCAGTGACCACCAAGTCGGACTCGTCCGCCAAGATCGACTGGTAGGCCATCCCAATGGCGTGCCCCGAGGAGGCGCAGGCGCTGGTTGTGGTGAAGGCCGTTCCCATCAACCCCTGGTCGATGGCTACCTGACCGCTGACAGCGTTGGCCATGATGCGCGGAATGAAGTGCGGGCTCACGCGGCGCGCACCTTTGGACCCCAGCACGAGGTGCTGTTCCTCGATGCCGGTGATTCCGCCGATGCCCGTTCCAATGATGCAACCGTAGCGTTCGCGCACCTCTTGCGGGAACTCTTTCAAGTCCTCAATGCCCGCGTCTTGAACCGCCTCACGAGCGGCCATCAGGGCCCACATGGTGAACGGGTCTAGCTTGCGTTGAGCAGGCTTGGGAAAGTGATCGGCGGGGTCCCAATCGACGGTGGCCGCGATTTTGGTCGTGTGGCCTTCCACATCGAAACGCGTGATGAGTCCCACACCGTTTTCACCCTCGAGCAATCGGCCCCAGGTGGTTTGGACATCTAGCCCCAGGGAATTGATGGTCCCTAGGCCAGTAATGACGACGCGGCGCATGGAATGAATCCTCGCTGTTTGGTGGTTGGGCTACGCGCTCGACGGCACGCACAAAGGGAGATGACTCCGATGGGCAGGCTTATAGAGAAAGAGTTAGCGATGGACTACACGAGCACACGACCCCGCGGGCAAATGCCCGGGACTCGCGAATGCTCGCATCCCAAAGAGCGAACTCTCCTCACACTGTTGGACATCACCACACAGCCTAGCCCCGGTAAGACCGGGTCCTCGGCGAGAGTGCACTAGCGAGCAATTGCCCGGGAGCGCTGGCATGTCCCTGCCCCTCAGGACGAACTAGAGTTTGGAACTGACGTATTCGATCGCGTTACCGACCGTCTGAATCTTCTCTGCGTCCTCGTCGGGGATCGAGACTTCGAACTCGTCCTCGAGTTCCATCACGAGCTCAACGGTGTCGAGTGAATCGGCACCGAGATCGTTAATGAAGGATGTCTCCGGCGTAACCTTGTCGGCAGATGCGCCCATTTGGTCGCAAACGATACGAATGACGCGGTCGGTAATGGAAGAATCGCTCACCTTGGTACTCACTGGCTATCAGGGGTTTGGGAACTCAAGAGCAGGAGCGGTCCGTTTCGTGGTCGCTCCTGACCGTGGGATTGTAGATCAAATGTCCGTCTGCATCCCAAAGGATGCAGGGTGTGTTTTTGAGAAATCGCTCCTTTCTGGGGGCGGATTCCCGT
>JBLIMI010000435.1:0-4046 GCA_047638655.1 Minisyncoccia bacterium
ATCGAGCACCACAAGTACGCTCGCCAGGCCGTTGGTCTGTCGCAATTGAGCCACCATGTTCTCCAAATAAGCAGCGTGGACCTCGAGTTCGGGGGATTGGGCGAGGCTGAACAGCACCACCTGGCAGATGGAGCCTTTGGCTGCCGTCTGCGGGAGTTTGGGGTCATCCCCATACTGACAGGCCGGCAGCCGCTCGATCCGCGTGCGACCTCCAAGCAAGTCGAAGAGCAAGGTCGTCAAGCCATCCGAGGCGCGCGTGCTCGGAGCGAAACTGTACGTCTGCACGTAGGCACGAGCGCCCTGGCCCCGATCGGCGGAGAGCAATTTCAGGAAGTAGGCGTCTCCTTCCAAGTCGAAAGACACACGCCGCGACAAACGCTTGGCGCGCCAACTCGAGAAAAGCGCGAGCCCTGCCCGGGGGACGATGACCAGCCAGAAACCTGTCAGTGCCCAAGCGTGAATCCAAAACGCGGCGGGGCCGCTACCCTGCGGTGCGCGCAGGCTCTCGATGGTCGCGAGATCGGGCACGCTGCTTCCGAGTTGGCTGGCAGCCGGGGCAAAGAGCGCGCCCAAGAAAGCATGCACTGCCGAAGCGGAGAGGAAGGTGCTCTCCCAACTCGCCTCATAGTGCAAAACGAGTCCGCGCAGGTACATGCCAGCAATGGTCCCCGCCATGATCCCCATAGCAGCGACGTGCATGGAGACCTGCAGACGTTTCCAGTGCAAAACAGAACCGATGCGCATCCAATCGCGCAGGTAGCGTTGGGCGGCAACCATGGCCTCGCCCTTGCCGCTTGCTGCATCCCGAGCACGCCAAAGGCGTTCCGGCGAGGCCAACCACAGCAACGCACGAGCCACGCCTCCCGCGGCGGCCCGGCGACTGGCGGCGCCTTCTGATTCCCCCGCCGCTTTGCGCTGCAGCAGCGGTGAGATCAAGATCAACGCATAGACGCCCAAGTTCCAGAGCATCAGACCAAGCACAGGAAAGGACAGCAAGTTGATGCGACCCGACTCTCCCAGTCGGTCCACGGCCAGCCCGATCGCAATCGAAATGGTGAGCACCAACCAGAGCGCCGGCCCTTTCCAGACCGCCCCAGCGCGCCAGACAGCCCAATGCGGTTGCAACTCCTCCACTCTTGCGCAGAGCAGTTTCGCCCGCCGAACCATGAAGTCCGTGGGGCTTGCAGCAGGGTCCACCTCGTCCACCTGAACGCGCGCACGACGCGAGGCCGCATCCGCATCCACCTTGGACAAAACGCCCGCCGGGTCGCCGCTGGGTTCGAAGGCACGCGCGAAGAGCACGTCCTTCAAGTTCTGTTCAGTCAGTTCCGCCATGGGTTCCGCGAGGGTTCTTCACGATCAATGCGAGCAGAAGCCTCGCCGTGCAGGGCCGCGAGGTCAAGCCTGGCCACCCCCTTCCGTGCAGTCCGGGGTGATTCCTTCAAGCCCGCGAGATCTGCATCGACAGAGGCCTTCGCGTTTCTCAACATAACCCCAGTCCATCCGGGCTGCACTCCTTCTGTTTCCACCATTTATCCGCCTGAAATGACTGTTCCGGCCGCCCGCGACTCCTCCCTCGACGAGCAACAACTGCTGCCCCCCCCGCTCAAGCTCGAGCGGCAGGGCGAACTCTGGTGCCCTGGTCCGATGATTGGGATTTCAGCTCCCGATCTTTCAGCCCAGGCCCCGGGTTTTCGGTGGTTGGCACAGAGCTTGGCCCCCTGTGGCATTCAAGTCAGCGTTCAAGGGTCTTCGGCGGACACCGAGATCACTTGTGAACTGGACTCGATGCTCGCCTCCGAGGCGTACAACTTGCACGTTCATGGAGGCGGCGCCAGCCTACGAGCGGGTTCCGCCCACGGGCTGCAACACGGACTGGCCACCCTTGCGCAGTGGATTCGCCTGGCTGCGGACACTGCAGCAGCCCTTTCCGTCGGCGGGGTCTTGATCGTGGACGAGCCTGGCTTGCAAGAGCGCGGAGTGATGCTCGATGTGGCCCGGGGCAAACGTCCCACACTCGAAGTGCTGAAGGACTTTGTTGATCGTCTCGCGTTTTGGAAGATCAATCGCTTTCAGCTCTATATGGAGGCTGACTTTGCCTTTTCGGATGCGAGCGCCGTCCTCGAAGATCGAAGTCCCTACACGCCGCAAGAGATACGCAGCCTGGATCAATTCGCTAGGGAGCGGCACGTGCAGCTCGTCCCCAATCAACAGAGCTTCGGGCACTTGCACGCCTGGTTGCGCCATCCACAATGGAATTCGCTGGCTGAGGTTCCTGAGGGCGTCGAGCATCCCTTCAGCAAAGTGCGCGAGCCCTTCAGCCTGGCGGCCAACGATCCGCGCTCGTTTCAATTCGTGGAGCATCTCTACAACGAATTGTTGCCCTGCTTCTCTAGTGACCTCGTCAACGTGGGCCTCGATGAAACCTTTGACCTGGGACTGGGCGCTTCAAAGGCCCTCTGCGAAGAGCGCGGCAAAGCGCAAGTCTACGTGGAGTACTTGAATCGCATCCATGGAATGCTCACGCAGCGCGGCAAACGCATGCAGTACTGGGGCGACATCGTGCTCAAGACCCCTGAGCTCATCCCCCAACTTCCCAGGGACGCCACAGCGATGGTCTGGGGATACGAGCCCGACTTTCCATTTGAGGAGCAGCTCCCGCTCTTTGCCGCCAGTGGCCTACCTTTCCAAGTCTGCCCGGGAACGAGCTCTTGGAACAGTTTGGGAGGCCGCGTCGCTAGCGCGTTCGGGAACTTGCGCAAGGCGGCCCGCTGCGCGAGTGAGTCCGGAGCCCAGGGCATTTTGATCACGGACTGGGGCGATCGCGGACACCTACAACCATGGCCCATCGCTGAGTTTGGCTGGACCCTGGGAGCGGCCTGCGCTTGGAATCCAGAGCAGGCGGAAAACATCACACTGGAACAAGTTCGCGACTGGTTGGACCGCTGGGCTTTCGAAGACTCGGACGGGGTCATGGGTGAGGCGTTGATCGCTCTGGGAAGCACCCAGGAATTCCTCCACGATCAGGTGGAGAACGGACACGCGCTCTTCATGAGCTTCGTGCTTCCCGATGAAGCGCTTCCCAGCGAACGTCTCGGAGTGCTAAACCCGGTGGAAGTGGAGCGAGTCATCCAGCACGTCTCGCAAGCCTTGGGAGATTTGGACAAAGCGCGCCCCCTGCGCTCTGACGGGGAGCTGATACTGGAAGAAATGCGCTTCGCCCGTGACGGGTTGTTGCTCGCGGGTCAATTGCTGCGCGCTCGACTCGACCAAGCCCCCGCAGCCAGTTGGCGCGACTTACCGGCGGCAGTGCTCGCGCCCCTGCGCGAGCGCCATCGAGAACTGCTTGGCAAGCACCGGGCGTTGTGGGCAAAACGCTTCCGCCCCGGTGGGTTAGCGTCGTCGCTGGAGTGGCTGAACGTGCTGGGGGAGGCATAAAGCAAGAGTCTTACGGCAAGCGAGGATTCAACACGGGCTCAACACGCGTGCATCGCTACACTGCCGCCCGCTTCCCGTGTCCACAAGCCAGTCCACACCTCCCGCCGCTCACAAGGCGACCAGCCCGCAACGCCGGCGGCGGCTGCAACGCATCCTGCTCGGCGGCATGCTGGGCCTGGCGGCGCTGATCGTCAGTTACAGTTGGTGGCTCGCGCCGCTTACACTCTTGCTGGCCCCCAAGCTCGCCTTGAACTTCGGCTACAAGCTGTCTATCGGCGCCATCGAAAGGATGGACCTCGGTGGTGTGCGCTTGCGGCAGGTGCACTTAGTGGGTTTGGAAAGTGGGCTGGCCCTGACTTCCCTTCAAGCGGACGCAATCGAGGTCACTTACAGCCCCGAGTTGCTTGCCGGGAATTTGGAGGCGCTCGAGAGTCTGAGTGGCAAGCACATCCAACTCGCCCTGCTAACGGATCGAGAGCCTGTGCAGAATCCAGGTGATTCGGAGCCCGAACCGTTCAGTCTGCCCGAGAGCTTGCCCAGGGTAAATCTCGAGGACATCCAACTCGAGCTGCGCGGAGAGAATGAGTCCCGGCACAGCATCGCCTTGA
>JBLIMI010000436.1:0-4044 GCA_047638655.1 Minisyncoccia bacterium
GTGGGCTACTCAGGCTACTTGCAGGCGTAGCTTCAGTTGTCGGGCTATCCGCAGCATGCCTAGCAATAGGAAGAGGAAGATGAAATCGAATCCCAGACCAAGGGTCCAGTGGCTCTGCTCCGCGGACAGCCACTGATTGAGAAGCGGCATTCCCATCCAGACTAGGGGAATGTGGAGCAAGAAAGCCAGCAGGGCCTGGCGACCAAATGGAATCATAAGCCAGCCTACGCCGGCCGGTATGGGACGCGACAACGGATGCACACTGGCCAGCAGGAGGCCCGTCAGCGCGATCCCGTTGAGGACGCAGCGCGGCCCAATATGAGCCCGGCCTTGCGAGAAAGCGATAGGTGGATTTAGCAAGGGGCAACGCACCTAGGCGCGCTTGCCACTGAAGCACCATGATAGAGCAGACGAGCAGGACGCAGGTCAACACCAGTCGATCGGCGCCCAGGCGATCCCGAACGCGTCCTAGCGCTTCGGGGTGGAAGCCGACCAGGAGCCCTCCGAAGAAAGGTCGTTGCCAGGTCGGGACAACGAAAGATCGCCCGCAGTCGCGTACCCAATCCAGTGCAAGTTGTCGTGGAATGGTGTCCGCCACAAGTGATCAAAGACCATCTTGATAGTGATCCGGCAACCACGGGGTCGCCGGATCTTGGACATGTCAGGTTGATCACATTCTCCAGCCCGAAGGCCGGTACCGAACTCGCATCCACATTGGAAGGCGACGGTGCTTTGCAGGCGCGGCCGAGCGGGGCCCCCAAGAGCAACCATCCAACGACTCATCTGGAGTGATTCGTCATCATCACGCCATCGTGATAAATCAGGGGGTCAAAACCACAAGCGCACCATTGCTCACATTGAAGCCACTCCCGCAAACCGCGGACCCGGAGTCCCGATACCACACTTGAGTGCGCACGGTATCTCCTGCCTGCCAGCCTGCCTGGGAAATCAAACCTGAACCCCAAGTGGCCGCACCTTGACTGTCGCTGAGTTGCACGCCGTGACGGCTGATCCCTCCGGAAACACAGCGTAGGCCGTCTCCAAGAATCGATCCAGGAATCTCGCTAGTTCCGGAAAACAGCAGCGCAGGTTTATTGGGGGGCAATTGGGAAGCGTGCAAGGCCAAAGTGTCACTGGCGACGTCTGCCCCGCCAGAGCCGAGCAGTCGCGCACCAAGGCCGGTGGAGTTGCCACAGCCGGCACCGATGTCGCCCACATTTCCGCAGGGGCAACTGGTGGCACTCCCGTCTCCGAGACAGAAGGAGGTGGTGGGGTCATAATCGCAGGACTCGATCATGGTCACGTTGAAAATGCAGCCACCGGTGAAGGTGCAACCAGAAAAGCAATTGGATGCCTCTCCGACGATGTGCAGGTTATCGCCCAACTGGAATGTCCCGTAACCATCTGTCAGGTAGTACAGGTTGCCATCGTTGGACTGGTAGAGGACGCAATCCGTACCCTGGATCAGGATCCCGCAATCGTCATAGGGGGTCGGATTGGGAGCGGCCGGATGCGCCCCAGGGGAGGAGGAGAAGGCGGCACAGAGGGCGAGGCCGAGGGCCAGGTGGGTCAGTTGGTTCATCGATTTATGCGGGCACGAGTGTAATTTATTACAGTAGGGGGAGTCAGTGTAGCCCCTGTGGGCACGAGCGGTAGGGTCTGAATCTCAAAGAAACGGGCTCCGGGGTCAGCCTTGGGTAAGGCCAAGCCCCTGCCACACCCAACCCAGCCAGCCCCCATCTTGATTCCGGGGAGTTGAGCCTGACAATGACGTGGCCCCCTCGCGCCCGCTCCTCTCTCCTCTTACTTGATCATGCAGCCGGAAGGAAAAGTACGTGTCGCCATCATTGGCCTGGGATTTGGATCCGAGTTCGTTCCTATCTACAAGAACCACCCCGATGCCGAGATGGCAGCCATCTGCCAGCGCAGCACCGAGAAACTTCGTCAGATTGGAGAAGCTTTTGATATCGGGAAGCGTTTCACGTCATTCGAAGAAGTGCTGGCTGACCCCGAGATCGATGCCGTGCACATCAACACTCCGATCCCCGACCACGGTCCCATGAGCATCGCGGCTCTGGAGGCCGGGAAACACGTGGCCTGCACCGTCCCCATGGCGACTAGCGCGGAGGATTGCAAGCGAATCGTGGAGGCACAACGAAGCACGGGCAAGACCTACATGATGATGGAGACGGTGGTCTACAGCCGTGAGTTCTTGTTTGTGAAAGAGCTGTACGCCAGCGGTGAGATGGGTCGTATCCAATTCCTACGGGGGTCCCATCAACAGGAGATGGGTGGCTGGCCTGGTTATTGGGAAGGGCTGCCTCCGATGTGGTATGCCACGCACTGCGTGAGTCCCTGCCTCTGCTTGCCGAACAAATTGGCTGAGTCCGTGGTTTGCCACGGGTCCGGACGAATTGCAGATGAGCTCATTCCGAAGTACGGTTCTCCGTTCGCTATCGAGTCCGCGACACTTCAATTGGCCGACTCCGACTTGTGCGCGGAAGTTACGCGCAGCTTGTTTAGCACCGCCCGCCAGTATCGTGAGAGCTTTGATGTGCATGCAGAAAACGTCAGCTTCGAATGGCCCCAAGTCGAGGGCGAGTCCATCTTGCTTCATCGTGGCGAGCAACCACAGCGCGTGGACACTCCCGATTACGCCGAGCGCTTGCCCGCAAGCATTCAACGCTACACGACCCATGGCGTTTACGATGAGGGCAACCAGCATTTGTCCTTCCAACAAGGAAGCGGCCACGGCGGGTCCCACCCTCACATGGCCCACGAGTTTCTGCAGGCCATCATCGAAGGACGTCCACCCATGCCCGACGCCGCCACCAGCGCCAACTGGACCATGACAGGCATTTGCGCCCACGAGTCCGCCATGCAGGGCGGAGTTCGCATCACGATCCCGCGTTTCTAGACCCGAACATTTCCCATCTCACTCAGCGGGTGCAGCCAGCACGAAGTTCTTGAAACGCACGTCCGTTGGACCACCGGAGTGGACCTGTAGGGCAATGCAACCGCTTAGAGCTCCCTCCGTGTCCTCCAAATCCACACTTAGGGCCCCATTGAGCCAGGTGCGAATGTGATGACCCCGGGCTTCGATGACGTAGTGATTCCACGCAGACTCCAACAGGGCTGACTCTGCAGCGCTCTCGGAAAGTACGGCCCGCCCGTGTTCTTCGTATAACTTGCCCCACCATCCCTGGCCAATGTCTGCCTGGTACCCTGCGACCAGTCCCCCGTCAGCGGCCCGACTGCGGAATTGAACGCCACTGTTGCCCGCGTTGTCAGCAAGCAAGACATCAAAACTCAATCGAAAGTCGCCTAGTTCCAACTCGCTCACCAGGAACGCGTTAGTGGCCAGTCCATCGCTGCTCTTGCCCACCAACTCACCGCCGGCCACATGCCACACGTTTTCGTCGCCTGTCCAGCCCTGCAGGTCGACCCCGTTGAACAGGGCGTTGGTCTCAGGCAATTCGAGCAGGCGCGGGACTTGGGTCGTCTGGTGAAGGTAGGCCACCAAATCTCGTAACTCTGCCGGGTTGAGGGTGTCCAACTGTCCCTCGGGCATGGCCGAGAGATCGCTCACGTAACGCTCTTCAATGTCAGCCTTGGCCACGACCGAGCGTTCGGTTTCGGTGACGAGTGTGACCGAAGTCGCGCTTTCATTCTCCAAGACTCCAGTCAGGAGTTGGCCACCATGGGTGCGCACCACAGTGATTTGGTACTGGCGTCCAATGACCGCATTGGGATCGATCATGTTGCTGCCCAGGTATTCAAGATCGAAGCGATTGGAACCCGTTAGGTCGGGGCCCAGGGTTCCCCCTTCGTCAAATAGCTTGTGGCACTTACCACACGTTCGATCGTAGACCTCCCGGCCATGGGCGGGTCGCGCACTGACCCAAGGCAGATCTGCGTGGTTCGCCTGAAACTCTTCGATCTTGGCCCGCTTGTCCTCGGCAGTCTCACGAAAGACCCCCCATGTTTGTGCCAAGCGCTCGTCGACGGTCGTGGATTCAAGAGCCCGTATTTTCCGCAGGACAA
>JBLIMI010000437.1:0-4032 GCA_047638655.1 Minisyncoccia bacterium
TCAATCCCGGTGATGAAGTCATCGTGATACTGGAGGCCGCACAATGAACTCCATTGCGTACGAACAGTTCTCGCGACTGGAACGAGATCACTGGTGGTTTCGTGGACGGCGCGAGGTCTACCTTGGAGTCCTGCGCGCCGCACTCGGCGACTGGCGGCCGCGCCGCATCCTCGACATCGGCGCCGGGGTGGGTGGCTTCCTTCCGGAGTTAGAAAAGCTCGGAGGAGAACTGCTCTTTACCGAGTTCGACGCTGAATCCGCTAAGCGGGCGCGAGACCGAGGCTTCAATCGCGCCCTGCAAGCGTCAGCCGACCGACTGCCCCTGGCCGACGAGTCTGTGGACCTGGTTTGCATGTTCGATGTGATCGAGCATCTCGAACGGGATGAACAGGCACTGTCCGAAGTGATGCGCGTGTTGCGCCCCGCTGGAAGGCTCGTCTTGAGTGTGCCCGCGCACGCCTGGCTCTTCAGCCGCAACGATGAAGTCTCGGGCCACTTCCGCCGCTACTCCCGGGGAGAGCTGCGGAGAAAAATCCAGGGCTGCGGCCTCCAACTCGATCGCTGCACCTTCGCCAACAGCCTACTCTTCCCTGCTATCGCCGGAGTTGTGTTGGCAAGGCGCCTCGGCGAAGTGTGCCTGCCCAAGCTGGGACACCGAGAGCACACAAATCTCTCCTTGAAGATGCCAGATGCTTTGCAGCAGCTGTGTTATCGCGCGTTCAGCGTGGAACTCAAGCTCTCGAGAAACTGGGACCTGCCTCTTGGGCACTCCCTGCTCGCTATCGCTGAGAAACGGACCCTAGCTGCCCGGCCTCTCGTTCTCTTCCCTCAGCCCCAGCCGGCAAGCAGGCTGCAGCCGAGTCCAGCAGAGTTTGCGAGTTGCTCGTCAAACCAACGATGAATGGATCGACGCTCGCTGAGTCGTAAGAGTTCAGCTCGACTGAAATGACAGGAAGAGTTCGTTGCGAGTCCGCCTGCTCGAGGCTTTCGTCCGGGACCATCGCTCCATGGTTCCACTGCCACCCTTTTCCTCGCACCATCCAAATCGCTGTCCGGACTACGATGCTCAAGTCCAGAGTCAGGCTCATGTGGTTCAGGTAGAAGCGATTGATCTCTAACTTCTCGCGATAAGCGTCCACGTCTCGACCTGTGTACCCCTGGGTGATCTGCGCCAAGCCAGCCACCCCCGGGCGGATAGCGAGTCGCTCGGAGAACCCCGAAATCGCCTGGGAAGCCCAGGCCTCGATTTCAACCATCTCTGGCCGCGGACCAATGAAACTCATCTCGCCGATCAAGATGTTGAACAATTGCGGCAACTCATCCATGTGCGTGTTGCGCAAGATCCTTCCAAGTTGGGTCACACGCAGATAGTCATTACCTCCGGACCAGGATCCGATCTCAGTCTCATCCGTTTCCTTCATCGTTCGAAACTTGAACATTTGGAATGGGCGACCACGCCATCCGATTCGAGTCTGGAGGAATAGCACCTGGCTCAGGTTTCGGAACACGATCAGGTTGGCCACTCCGATGACGAACATCAACGCCAGCGCCGGCGGCAGTAGCAAGGCCAGCAAAATCCAATCCAGCACTCTCCTTCCACGCTGGGCGTACCCCCCCTTAGGAATGAAGTCGTTCCAGTCAGAGGTGGTGGAGGGCGATGCCATGGGGAACAGGTGGGGTTCGAGAAGACCTGCCGAAAGGGACAGGCTCTCCATGCCCGAATTTATCGGACGAGGAACTCCGCTTTCGTGAGGAACAGGCTCGAGGTTCCAGGATTCGAGACAACAAATCAGCCAAACTCTCCCGTGGTTGAATCCTGGTCCCTGGCCCGAAAGCCCCATCAACAGGAGCAGATGCCCCGACGGGAGAAGGCGCGAGCCTCTCGCCGCCGCCCAGCACGCATTGCCACTATGCTCATGCGGGACACTGCCAAAGAATTCGAGCAAACACCCGGTGCACTCCACCCAAGTCGCGGCATCCTGTCGGCCATGAGCGCTCCCTCACCCGCCCTGGAGATGTCCACTCCCCCAACATCGGCTCCCGGCTCCCATGCCCCGCGCTTCGCCATACTCGGCTCGCGCGGAATTCCCGCCCGTTACGGTGGGTTCGAGACCTTTGTAGATGAACTCGCCCGCCGACTCGTTCAGCGCGGGGTGCAGGTCACCGTGTTCTGCGAGGCGGATGGAGAGCCCAAGTTGAAGCAGTACGAGGGGGTCGAACTGGTCCACGTGCAGGCACGTGCCCCAGGTCCGGCGCGTACCATCGCTTTTGACATCGCGTGCCTGTGGCAAGCTCGAAAGGGCTTTGACGTGGTCTACATGCTCGGATACGGGGCGAGTCCTGCTTGCGTGATACCGCGACTATTCGGCACGCCGGTTTGGATCAACATGGACGGCCTCGAGTGGCTGCGGCCGAAGTGGAGCCCCCTGGCCCGCTTGTGGCTCAAGACCATGGAAGGACTTGCACTGCGCTCTGCCAACCGTGTGATCTTTGACAACCAGGCTCTGGCCGACGAAATCCAAGGCAGACGCCACGCGGTCAAGCACTTCAGCGTGCTCGAGTACGGCGCCCCACTCTTGAGTGAGAGAACCAGTCCAGCGTCTCTGGCAAATTGGGACGTCAGCTCGGGAGAGTACTACCTCGTGGTTTGCCGATTCGAACCCGACAACCATGTGCTCGAGATCGTGAGCGCCTTCGCGCGCGCCAAGCCAACGCGCCCGCTGCTCGTGGTTGCCAATAAAGACGTCGACACGCCTTACGTGAAGCGGACCATGGCCCTCGCCAGTAACAAGATCCGCTTCGTGGGGACGATCTACGACCAGGATCAGCTTCTCCCCTTGCGACAGCATTGCCGCGCCTACCTGCATGGTCACAGCGTCGGCGGCACGAATCCTTCCTTGCTCGAGGCCATGGGATCGGGGAATTTCACGCTCGCACACGACAACCCGTTCAATCGGGAGACTCTGGGAGAGTCAGCGTTATTCTTCACTGATGAGGACGAATTGGTTCAACGCCTACAACAGACCGAGGAGTTAGCGGAGAATGTGCTCGAGGCTAAGCGCAAGCAAGCCTCAGATCGCATTGCCAAGCATTACACCTGGGACAAAATCACAGAGCGCTATCACGATCTGCTTCTCGCGACCGTCAACGCTGGCTGACTATCTCCGCTGGAGTCACCGCATACATGTGCTTGTCCTTGAAGTCGGCGATATGGCGGCAACGCTCGTCAAACCACTCACGCTCTACATCACTCGCCCAGACGACCCCTACCGAGGGATACCTGTTGAGCTCGAGGGCACGCTCGGATATCACGAAGTAGGCTGCTTCGGACTCCTGCACGATGCGCGTGAATGAGAACCCGGCGTTCTTCCAAGGGAGAACCTCTGGGCTGACCAGCGCCCCCACATCCACGACGGGATGGGAAGTTTGGAAGCCAAAGACGCCGATCTCCCCGATCACCACTTTGGTCGACGTGCGCTGCTGCGGGTTTCCGTGGACCTCCAAAAAGTCCGCGCAGGCGCCATAGCCCTCTACATAAGAATTCAAGAGCGGGCCCCGTTGGATAGCGGCGCCTGTGCTCACGGCTAGCAAGCCGAGAACGAGAGCGGTCCTGACCCCCCAACGCCCGGAGTCCGTGATCCAAGAAGGAAGCGCTGGACCTGCTGCGCAAAGGAGAGCCACAGAAGAAGGCACGGCGTACCACGACGCTTCCGTCGCTCCCTTGCCAGCCAAGTAGAACGAAAGATAGACCAGGTAGAATCCAAGCCAAGCCCGCGAGGCGGCGCTTCCACGTTTCAAGTTGCAGTAAGCGACCCAACCGATTCCAGCCAAGAGAAGCGCGACCAGGGCCCACTGCAGCGGTGCGGCAAAGTAGTCAATGAACGGCAGGAAGCTCAGCCTCGGCACCGTCAACAGTGCGTTTTGAAGGGAGAAAATACCGTCGTAGTGGGTCGAGTTCCAACCGGTCTTGGCCACCATGGATTGGGGAATGAGCGACCCATAGCTCCAGAGTGCAAAGCCTACCCAGGCAAC
>JBLIMI010000438.1:0-4012 GCA_047638655.1 Minisyncoccia bacterium
CCTCCTGAGCAAGAGCGGGGGCAAATCAGGCCTTTGGACCGCTGATTGACCATTTGAGAGCCTTTCTGGTCTATTCGGAGGGTTTTGGGCCGGTTCTTGGTGATTTCGAGGGTGCTTGGGATGGGAGTCCCGGGGCTTTGCTCGCTATGCTTATGCCCAGTCGGCAGAAGGCCGACCCCAGTCCACCTCCTCAGCCAGACTCCCGGCACACCAGCCCCCGACTTTGATGGATCCGAAACTCATCCGGCGACTCGCCCGCATCATGAGTGGTGAAGGCCTCACCGAGCTCAAAATTGCCGACAAGGAAACCGGCCTGGAACTGTGCTTGAAGCGCGGCACCCTGGCCGAACCGGGCTTAGCCCCGCAAGTCTTGCAGATGATGCCCGGCGCCATGTCGAGCGTGCCCGGGGCGAGCGCAGCCCCGGCAGCGCCTGGCGGCGCTGCCGAGGAGGGCGGCTTACCCCCCGGAGCCACCGTGATTGAGAGCCCTATGGTGGGCACGTTTTACCGGGCAGCCGGCCCGGACTCGGACCCATTCGTGGATGTTGGCGCCCGCATTGATGACGAAAAAGTCGTCTGCATCGTCGAAGCCATGAAAGTTATGAATGAGATCAAAGCCGAAGTGCGCGGGTCCATCCTGGAGATCCTCGTGAGTGACGGTGACCCGGTCGAATTCGGTCAACCGCTGTTCCTGATCAAGAAGGACTGATGTTCGGACGCATCCTGATCGCCAACCGCGGCGAGATTGCCCAGCGCATCATCCGCGCTTGCAAAGAACTCGGCGTGGAGTCGGTGGCGGTTTATTCCGAAGCCGACGCCGACGCCCTTTATCTCGCCCAAGCGGACGAGACGATTTGCATTGGTCCTGCGGCCAGTGCGGATTCCTACCTCAACATTCCAGCGATCATTTCCGCAGCGGAAGTGGCCGATGTGGAGGCCATTCACCCGGGTTATGGATTCCTTGCCGAGAACGCGCACTTCGCTGAAGTGTGCGAGACCTGCAAGATCCACTTCATCGGTCCCGATCCCAAGACCATCGCTGCTCTGGGTCAAAAGGACAACGCCAAGCAGATGGCGCGGGACGCGGACGTTCCCGTGGTTCCAGGCTCGGACGGTGCTGTGGAGGATGAAGCTGAAGCGGTCAAGGTGGCCGCGGAAATCGGCTACCCTGTGATTGTCAAAGCGGCCTTTGGCGGCGGTGGGCGAGGCATGCGCGTTGCGCGTAACGAACCCAGCTTGGTCAACGGCTTTCACGCGGCTCGCACCGAGGCCATGAACGCATTCGGCAATGCGACCGTGTACATTGAGAAGTTTGTGGACAACCCGCGCCACGTGGAAATTCAGATTCTCGGAGACAAGTACGGGAACGCGGTGCATCTCGGGGAAAGGGACTGCACGATTCAACGCCGGCACCAGAAGTTGATCGAGGAGTCGCCTTCGATCTTGATCGACGAAGACACCCGTCGCCGCATGGGGGAAGCCGCTGTGCGTCTCGTCAAGCACGCCGGTTATCACAACGCGGGGACCGTGGAATTCCTGGTGGACAAGGACGGCTCGTTCTACTTCATCGAGGTCAACGCCCGTATCCAAGTGGAGCACACGGTGACCGAAATGGTCACCGGAATCGACTTGATTCGGGAGCAGATTCGCTTGGCCAGCGGCGAACGCTTGGGCTACACCCAAGACGACATCCACTTCTCGGGACACTGCATCGAGTGCCGTATCAATGCCGAGGACCCTGCGAAGAATTTCCAGCCTTCTCCGGGCCTGGTGGAGATATTTGTGCCGCCAGGGGGACCAGGCGTGCGCGTGGACAGTCATTGCTACAGTGGCTACAGGATTCCGCCGACCTACGACTCGATGATCGGCAAACTCCTCGTCCACCGGCCCACCCGAGAAATGGCCATCGAAACCATGCAACGCGCCCTTGGTGAATTCGTGATCCAGGGTCCTAAAACCACCATTCCAATCCAGTTGGCCGTCCTCGGCCACCCGGATTTTAGGCAGGGTGAGCACGACACTGGATTTATGGAGCGCTATTACGGGAACGCAGCGGCCCTCTCCGGGTTGAGGTAGTCTCGTGCGCTTGACCCCTCTCCAGTCTCTGGGCTGCCTGATCCTCTGTGGCCTGTGTTCCTGCGCAGGACGCAGCCGGTGGCCTAATTTTTCGACCCAACAGTGGCCGGCACCCATGGAGAGCAGTGTCACGCCCTTGCCCCCGGGAGTGGAAGCCAGCTATCCGCCCGGCCCGGAAGAGGTGATCATTCGTCGCTTGGCGGACCCCGTGCAACTCAAGCCTGCGGGACAGCATTCGGCCTACCCCCTGCGCTACTTCGACAAGCGCCGGCGTGCCAATGCGGGAGCTTGGGTCTTTTGCTCCGCCGGTGGCCGCGCTGAAATTTTGTGGCCGGACAGCGGAACGACCATTGTTCTCTTCGATTTCTGCACGGGCATCGTCGGCTCGCCTTCTCGGGGCGAACCGAACTTTCTGTTCCGCGAGATCCAGCGCGCTGTTTTGATGTTGAATGACGGGGATCAGATCGAATTGTTGGGCGGCGCCTTGCTCACTGCGGACTCTGGACCCTGGTTGCTCGAGCGGCGTTCCTTCGACATCTTGCGAGTGAAGAACCAAACCAAGGTTGCGGGCGAGGTGGCTTACCGCAACGAGGTTTTCCAACTAGGCCCAGGACAGGCGGTGGACTTGCCATTGCTCGTTAGCGGCGGCGCGCCGATCGCCGCTGTTCCGGGTGCTGAAACCATTCGAGGCCCCGGATTCGATTTGCATTACTTTGGTGACGTGCAGGCGGTCGAGGTGGACGACATTGTGGAAGTGAGAGGCTCTGGAGAGCATGAAGTCGGCGCCCTCGGCATTCGACTGCACTTGGCTCCCGGTGATGTGGCGCGTTTCGGCGGTTTGACAGCGCCGCAACGTCCCGGGCATTTTGATTCTCCTGCGCCAGCCGCCGCAACTCCCATGGAAGCGAACCCTGAGGGCGCGACTCCGACCCCTGACTCTCACAAGGAATCCTCAACGGCGACTCCCGCTGAAGAGTCTCCCTCCGAAACCCCCTCCGACAACTAGCGTCTCAGCCCAATGTCCAAGCCCCGCGTCCTGATCACCGGTGGTGCCGGTTTCCTCGGCAGCCACCTTTGCGAACGCTTTCTTGCCGAGGGCAATGAAGTGATCTGCATGGACAACCTCATCACGGGCGACATCGCCAATGTCGAGCACCTCTTCAGCGATCCCGGCTTCCACTTTGAGCAACGGGATGTGACGGAGTACATCCACGTGGCGGGGGAGTTGGACGGCATCTTGCACTTCGCCTCGCCGGCGAGCCCAATCGACTATCTTGAACTTCCGATTCAGACCCTGAAGGTGGGGTCGCTTGGCACGCACAAAGCTCTGGGCCTGGCCCACGCAAAGAACGCACGCTTCTTGCTCGCTTCCACCTCGGAGTGCTATGGGGATCCGTTGATCCACCCGCAACCGGAGAGCTATTGGGGCAACGTGAATCCCGTGGGGCCCCGTGGTGTGTACGACGAGGCCAAGCGTTTCGCCGAGGCCATGACCATGGCCTACCACCGCTATCACCACGTTCAAACCCGCATCGTGCGCATATTCAATACCTACGGCCCTCGCATGCGCTTGAACGATGGGCGTGTCTTGCCGGCGTTCATGCCCCAGGCCATCAAAGGCGAGGACTTGACGGTGTTCGGCGACGGTTCGCAAACTCGTTCGTTCTGCTTCGTGGATGACTTGGTGGAGGGCATCTTCCGCCTCTACTGCTCCGATGAGGTGTTGCCCACCAACATTGGCAACCCCAACGAAATGTCGATTCTGGAATTTGCTCAGGCAGTGATCGACATCACGGGTTCTGATTCCAAGTTGATCTTCAAGGACTTGCCTGAAGACGACCCCAAGGTTCGTCAACCGGACATCACCAAGGCACGCAAAGTTCTGGGTTGGGAACCGAAGGTGTTGTTGAAGGATGGTTTGGCCAAGGCCTTGGAA
>JBLIMI010000439.1:0-4009 GCA_047638655.1 Minisyncoccia bacterium
ATCCCGAGCAAGAGGTCGGTGAAGACGATGCCGAGGATCGTGACCATGAAGGGAGCGAACTGCCCAAAGCCCTGACCGAACATGCGCCTGAAAGTCTGCGGCTTCGCGAGCTTGTACCCCACGACCAACAGGATCGCCGCCAGCGTCGCCAGGGGGATCAAGTTCATGACGGTGGGCAGCGCGATGACGCTCACCACCAACAGGAAGCCATGGGAGATGGCAGAGACTTTGCTGACCGCACCCGACTGGATGTTCGCGGAGCTACGCACGATGACCTGCGTCACGGGCAAGCCCCCCAAGAACCCGGAGACCATGTTGCCGACGCCCTGAGCCTTCAGCTCCCGGTTCGTCGGGGTCACACGCTTGCGCGGGTCCAACTTGTCGGCCGCCTCGACGCAGAGCAGCGTCTCCAGGCTACCGACGACCGCCAACACGATGGCCGTGGTGTAGACCTCGAATCGACCAAGACCCGCAAAATCGGGGAAGGCCAAGAACTCGGTCATGCCACTCAGGCTATCGGCGATCGGAATGCTGACGACCTGTTCCGCGGTGAGCGCAAACGCCTCGGAACCGCGAAAGAGCAGGTTGAGCCCCACGCCAGTCACGACGGCGACCAGCGGCCCCGGAAGAATCGTCAGCCAACGACGGCTCTTGAAGTCCTTGGTCTCCCAGGCGACCAGAATGACGAGGGAAACCAGAGCGATGACCAGCGGCCCAAAGCTCACGGCGTCCATCACATGACGAAGCTCGGAGATCGTGGTCTCTCCGTCCGGCTGATGGAAAGCCAGGTCCCCCAGCGGGTCGCGGTCGTATCCGAACGCGTGGGGAATCTGCTTCAGGAAGATGATGATTCCAATGCCCGAGAGCATTCCCGTGATCACCGAGGACGGGAAGTAGTACGCGATGATTCCCGCCCGGCAGAATCCCAGGATGACCTGGATCACGCCGGCGAGGATGACGGCCACCAGGAAGATCTCGAAGGAGCCGAGGTCCTGGATGGCGGTCAGCACGATGACGGCCAGGCCCGCGGCAGGTCCCGAAACCCCGAGAGGAGATCCACTCAGGATGCCGACCACGATGCCGCCGACGATGCCTGCGATGATGCCCGACACGAGGGGCGCGCCGGAGGCCAGGGCGATGCCCAGGCATAGCGGCAAGGCGACCAGGAAAACCACGAGGGAGGCAGGTAGGTCGACCTGCAGGGACCCGAATAGGCCGGTGGAGCCCTCTTTGGGCGCGTCGTTCACGTCTGAGTCTTGCATCTATCGTTTGGTCAGCCCGGAGGTCGTGACACTTGGTGGATGGTGGTTGTCCTACCTGTGGCCGGATCGATGATGACGAAACGGCCCTTGACGACCCTTAGATGATCCCCACTGCCTTGAGCAGTGCTCCTGGTGCCAGGTCGAAGAAAGAATAGCCCGCGTGTAGTGCACCCGTCCATTCGATACTCTGACGTTATTCGTCAGAGTATCTCGAACAATTGGATCTCATGGAGAGCCTCAACTACCACCATTTGCGCCTGTTTCAGGCGGTTGCGCGCGAGGGCAACCTGACCCGCGCTAGCGCCCGGCTGCACCTCACCCCCCAGACGGTCAGCTCCCAGGTGCGCAATCTGGAGGCTGCCCTTGGAGAAGAGCTGTTCAAGCGCTCGGGGCGCCGGATGATCCTGACCGACGCCGGCTCGGTGGCCTTGGGTTACGCGGACGAGATTTTCGCCCTCGGCCAGGAGCTTCAGGAGACCCTGCGTGGGCAACCCACCGATCGCCCACTCAGGCTACTCGTCGGTTCGCCGGAGAGCATGCCCAAGCTCATTGTCCATCGCCTGCTGGAGCCCGCGTTGCACTTGAAGGAAGCGGTCCAAATCGTCTGCCAGGAGCACAACCCCACCCAGTTGCTGGCGGACCTCGCCGTGCACCGCCTCGATGTCGTGCTCGCGGACTACCCGATCCCGCCCACCGCCAATGTGCGCGCCTACAACCACCCCCTTGGTTCCTGTGGGATCTGCTTCATGGCGGCCCCCAAGCTCGCTCGCCGCTTGAGCGCAGACTTTCCGAGCTCCCTGGACGGCGCCCCCGTGCTGCTGCCGACGAGAGACGCCGTGCTTCGGCGTGACCTCGACCGATGGTTCGAGAGCAAGTGGCTTCGCCCCACGATCATCGGGGAGTTCGACGACAGCGCTCTCTTGAAGAGCTTCGGGCAAGCGGGAGAGGGATTCTTTGCGATCCCGGACGTCGTCGAGACCGAGGTCGCCCGGCAGTACCAGGTCGAGCTGATCGGCAGAACCGATGAGATCATCGAGAGGTACTACGCCATATCCGTCGAGCGCAAGGTCCGCCACCCGGCGGTTGCGGCCATTTGCGAAACCGCGCGTACGGCCCTGTTCAGTTCCTAGGGTCCAGTCACCCCACAGCCGCTTCATCCGGGATTCATCCGGGATTCATCCTTCCTTCACACTCCGCCGCCACCCTCTCCGCAGCAAGACAAGCACGTCGCGTTCCTCAACGTGCCGCCTCTCCGCTTCACCGCACCAGATTCGAGTGAACGGACCGACCTTCCTTCTTCCTTCTTCCTTCTTCCTTCTTCCTTCTGCATCCAGCATGACCCTGACACAACGAACACTCTCGGGTACCCGAGCCCCGGGCAGTCGCCTCCTCGCCGTCCTCCTCGCCGCCCTCCTCATGGCCTCCTCGGGAAGTGCGCAGGACGCGGCCCACAAGGACGAAATCGTGTCGCTCAAAGCTTCGGTGGATTCCATGCAGAGGCAAATCGACGAGTTGAAAGGCGACCACAAGAAGATACCGGTGACCGGCAGCTCGAACGCGACGATGAAAGTCTTTGGTCGAGTTCAGTTCGACGGTTGGGCATTCCCGCAATCGGACGCGGCCATCAACGTGTTCGAAACGGGTGACCCCGAGTTGGACCCGCAAAACCGGGTCGAGTCCCGGCGCTCACGGATCGGCGTCGAGGGCACGATCTCTGACAACATGGTCTACAAGGCCGCGATCGACTTCGCCCACCCCAACAGTTTGGCGTTCAAGGACATGTACATCGGGTTCGAGGACGTGCCGGTGCTGAACACCTTCCTGATGGGCAACCAGAAGCGCCCCTACGGCCTCGATGCACTGAACTCGAGCCGCTACAACGTCTTCATGGAGCGCCCCTTCGTGAACGACCTGTTCAACCGCAACGCGCGTCGTTTCGGCTTGGCTTCCTCCGGTGTCTCCGAGGACCAGGAATGGAACTGGCGCTTCGGGGCCTATAACATGATCGACTGGCAGAGCACGGGGAACATCGTGAGCTACAGCGTCGAACCGGAGCTCGCGGGACGCATCGCCACCACTCCTTGGTACGACAAGGCATCCGAAGGTCGCAACTACATGCACCTGGCCATGTCCAGCTCCCTGGCCTTCCCCGACGGAAACCCGGCGCCCGCCGACGCCATCAATGGATTGAGCTTCCGGACGCGTCCCGAAGGCCGCAGTCGTCTGCCCTGGATCAACACGGGGTTCATCGACGGCACGCGCAACTACGTTCTGGGAGGCCTCGAGGCGGTGGTCAACTTTGGCCCCACCCAGATCGCGGCGGAGTACATGCAAAGTTGGCTGGATCGGACCTCGGGCCAAGGGGACGTTCAGTTCTCTGGCGCGTACGTGTACGTCTCTCACTTCCTGACCGACGACTACATGCCCTGGAGCCGCAAGTCTGGAACCCTGGGCAAGATCACCCCCCAGAACGATCTGAGCGGTAACTATTGGGGAGCCTGGCAGGTTGCCGCTCGTTATTCCATCGCCGACTTCAGCGACCAGGACATCCAGGGCGGCGAGGGCAAGGCCCTGACCCTGGGCCTCAACTGGTGGTGGAACACGAACGCGCGCCTGCAGTTCAACTATTCCCTCGGCTCGATCAGCGATCGCGATGTGGACGTCAGCGGCACGTCCTACAGCGATGGTGACTACCAGCTGGTGGGTTTGCGAGTGATGGTCGACTTCTAGGGCGCAACAAGGGCTCC
>JBLIMI010000440.1:0-3993 GCA_047638655.1 Minisyncoccia bacterium
CACTTGCAGGGTCAGGCGCTGTATTTCCTGGCTCGCTATTCCGATTGCCTGACGCTGCTGCGCCTCGATGACTCCCGGGAACTGTTAATGCATGCCGAGGCACTGCGCGCACTGGGTCGTTTGCAAGAACTCCATGAACTGCTGCCGACTCTGAAGGAAGTCTTGGGGAACGACGCGCCGGAAGTCTTGTTGATCGAAGCCCGCGAAGATTTGCGCAGCAAGAATTATGAAGCGGCTATCGTTCGCTTTCGGCACGTGCTGCAGCGACAGCCGCTGGAGACCGAAGCCCTCTTCGGACTCGGTCAAGCCTTGGGCCGTATGGGGAAGAAAGAACAAGCTCTCAGCGTGTTGGAACACCACCGCCAGCTCCTGCCTTTGTTGGATGCCCTGGACTTTGCCCAGCGTGGTGTGCAGTTGGCTCCGCGGCGCGCTTCCAACCTGGCTCATCTTGGCGATGCCTGGTCCGCGTTGGTACTGCATGACCCAGGGGCTAATACCCAAGCACGCCAGGCCTACGTCGAGGCTCAGCGTTTCGCCAGCGCCAAGGAAATGGTGCCGATTCTCCTGCGCTGGGCTCGGCACGTCGCAAGCATGGAGGGAGACTTGTCCGCTGCCTGCCAGATCTTGAGAAATGCGCTGAAGAGTTCCGCCGATCCAAGGCTGCGTGTGCGGCTTGCGGACTACCTCAGCGACATGGGCAAGCAGGACGAAGCATTGGAACAGCTGAAACTGGTCCTGCGTCAACGACCGGGCGATAGCGCGGTTTTGGAACGCATTCGCCAACTGGGCCAGGAGCAAGAAGGCAAATGAGAATACCGCACACAGGAAGCGTTGCTCTGCTATTCGCCAGTTTGGCGAGTTGTGGACCAACGCCGGCGGGCAGCGGCCACGCAACGGATCAAGACCCCGCAAACCAGGCGGGTTCCATGCGCTTCGAAGACGGGACAGACCCCTCTGGCCTGCTCTTTCGGCACGACGCGGGGCAAACTCCAGAGAAGCAACTGCCCGAGACCATGGGCGCCGGAGCCGCCATCGGAGACTTCAACGAAGATGGCCACCTGGATCTGTACCTCGTTCAGAGTGGAACTCTGCCGCACTTGAAGGCTCTGGGCGCTGCACGCACCAATGAACTTTGGCTGGGAGACGGCAAGGGTCACTTTCGCAACGCGACGGAAGCCTCAGGCGACGGGGCCCACGGTGGCTATGGCATGGGGGTCGCGATGGGTGACTACAATGGCGACGGTCACCTGGATCTGTATGTGACCAACCTGGGACTGGATGCGCTGTTGGCCGGTGATGGCAAAGGTGGTTTCGTCGAAACCACCCTTACTGCGGGGCTGCAAGAATCGCGCTGGACCGCGGGGTCGACCTTCTTCGATGCCGACGGGGACGGCGACCTAGACCTCTACGTCAGCGCCTACTTGGACTACGATCTGTTGCAGCCCTATCACTGTGGTGACACTCAGCCAGGCTGGCGCAGCTACTGTCATCCAGATCGCTACGAGGGACTGCAGGATCGCTTCTGGCGCAACCGGGGAGATGGGACGTTCGAGGATGCCACTCTCCAAGCCGGTCTATCCCTGAGCACCGGCAAAGGGCTTGGTGTTGTCGCTGCCGACCTGGATGCGGACGGAGACCTGGACCTCTACGTGGCAAATGACAGCGTGGAGAATCGTCTCTGGCTCAATGACGGAAATGGAAATTTCGAAGATGCCACCATGCTATCTGGCACGGGCGTCAACGGCTTTGGCTTGACGGAAGCGGGCATGGGAATCGCGGTCGGCGACTTGAACGGTGATGGACGTTTGGATTTGTACGTCACCAACTTTGATGATGAGTCCAACACCCATTACCAAAATGACGGGGCGGGCTTCTTCTCTGACGTCACGGCTCCGTCGGGCCTCGAAGCCTCCACTCGACTGCCCGTGGGCTTCGGCGCGGTGGCCGCGGACCTGGATGACGACGGCGACTTAGATCTGGCCGTGGCCAATGGCCACATCATCGACAACATCCATCTCTATCACGACGGCAAGAGTTGGGCGCAGAAAGCGTTGCTCTTCAGAAACATGGGCGACGGTCGCTTCGAGGACATCAGTAAAAAGAGCGGTGCCTTCGGAGCAATTGAAAGTGTCGGACGCGGACTCTACGCCGCCGACTTGGACGAGGATGGAGATCTTGATTTGCTGCAGACGGCAAACAACGGTGCAGCCCGTATCTTTTTTCAGGTAGGCCACTCTCCAGGCTGCATTTCGATCCTGGGTCTGCCGCCGGGCACCCGCGTACGGTTTCATACGCAGGGTTCAAACGTCCCTGTCTTGCGGCAGGTCGGTCCGCATGGGAGCTACTTTGGAGCCTCGGCGCCGGAAGTGCGTTACGCTGCTGATGCCGTGCACTCTGTCGAGGCCTGGCTGCCCGGTGGGGTGCACCTCAAGAGCGCACTCAAAACCATCGCCCCCGGTCGTTACCAAGCGCTGGTCACTGGAACCAAACTAGAGCTGCTCGCGCTCTAAACGAACACATCGCTGCGACTCGTGCGCCAGGCGTCCTCGTAGGACTCGGGCACGGGATCGTAGAGCAAGGACCCCGGTTCAATGAAGTCGAAGATCTCCTCGTAGGTTTTCACTTCCGTGTTGCTCACCCGGCGCATGATGTGCCGCGGAGTCAACTCGCTTGGACCCTTCAAGCCAGCCGCTCCCAGAATTTCCAGTAAGCTCTGAACGGTGGCCTGGTGGTAACGGTAAGTGCGCTGGGTCTTGTCCTTGACGTCTAGACCAACCATAAGCTCCTTGCGTTGGGTGGCGACACCCACTGGACAATCGTTGGCGTTGCAGCGCCGGGCTTGAATGCACCCCAGGGCGAGCATCATGGCCCGAGCGGAGTAGCATATGTCCGCACCAAGAGCCATCGCGCGCACCATGTGAAAGCCAGTCGTGATTTTACCAGCCGCGATGATGCGCACGCGATCGCGCAGGCGGAAGCCGATCAGGCAGTTGTGCACGAAGGACAGGCCTTCCGACAACGGCGTCCCAAGTGAATTGGAGAACTCCATGGGCGCCGCACCCGTGCCGCCCTCGGAACCGTCGACGGTGATGAAGTCTGGCTCCATGCGAGTCTCCACCATCGCTTTGCAGAGCCCCATGAATTCTGAGCGCGAGCCCACGCAGAGTTTGATCCCCACGGGCTTTCCGCCAGAGAGTCCGCGCAGTTCAGTCACAAACTCCAGCATCTCGACCGGAGTGTTGAAGACGCTGTGCGCGGGCGGAGAGTTCACGTCCTGCCCCATGGGCACGCCACGAATTTGACTGATTTCCTCGGTCACTTTTTCCGCGGGTAAGATCCCACCGTGACCAGGTTTCGCCCCCTGGGACAATTTGATCTCGATCATCTTGACGTTGTCCGCACTCGCCGCCTGCTTGAACTTGTCGGGGTCGAAGCCACCATCTGCACTGCGGCAACCGAAGTAACCCGTTCCGATCTGCCAAATCAGGTCCGCGCCGGTCATCCGGTGATAAGGACTCAAGCCTCCCTCACCTGTGTTGTGAGCGAAGCCTCCCGCCTTGGCGCCATGCCCCAGGGCTTGGATGGCGTGTGAACTGAGCGAGCCGAAACTCATGGCTGAGATGTTCAACAACGAGGCCGAGTAAGGTTTGCCGCAGGTCCCTTCTCCGACCATCACTCGCGGCGCCTCGCCCGTCGCATGAAAGGCCGTAAAGGAGTGATTGATCCACTCGTAGCCCACGGCATAGACATCCAATTGGGTTCCAAAAGGCAGCGTATCGAGTTGGTTCTTGGCCCGTTGGTAGACCACGGAGCGCAAGTTGCGGTCGTAGGGTTTCCCGTCCGTGTCGGATTCCACGAAGTACTGATTGATCTCCGGCCGAATCTTCTCGAGCAAGTAACGCCCGTGACCCAAGACCGGGAAGTTGCGCAGCACAGCCCTGCGCGTTTGCACGGCGTCGTAAAACCCGACGACAAGCAAAGGGCCCAGGACAG
>JBLIMI010000441.1:0-3985 GCA_047638655.1 Minisyncoccia bacterium
TTCGGTGGTGAGATCTCTTCCACTGCCGCCGATTTCTTCGCCGCCGGTCTGAAAGGTCGCTACAACGAAGCTCGCAAGTACGAGGATCACACCGGCAATGATGGCGAGTACGACATCCCCATCGTGGAAGGCGGCAAATTGACGAGCCGCAACGTCCCCATGCGCAACGCCATGAACGAAATCCTACGGGACGAGTACATTGCCGATTGCCAGAGTGCCCTACGCCGCTGGAACAAGACCATCGCGGAAGTTGGAGTCGACTTCACTTTGTCCATGCCCAGCAAACGGTTCCACCGCCACCTGGGCGAGTACTCCGGTTACCACTTTGACACCGAGGGCAAACTCGTCAGCGCAGCGGAGCACGAGGCCATGGTGCTCAATAGTCTGCCCACCAAGGAAGACCGGGACCTCGTCAAGAGCTTGATGGTGCCCGTCACCGAGCCTGGAAAAATGGCCAACTGGATCTCTGCCCCCAAGAAAGGCATCAACGGCCAGGCCCCCGAGTTCGAGTACGTGAAGTTGTAAGACTCCTCCCCTGCGAGGGTGCGCCCTCGCGACCAATCAAACAAGGCCGCCCCTCCACCTGCGGGAGGGGCCCTTTCCATTTTCAGCAGCCTTTGCGTAGGGTCTTCGACGATCCACGCACGACACCCACTTGATTGTGATGCAAGAGCTCAAGAGCTACCTCCAAGATGAATGGCAGGCGGGAGCCGGAAACGGCGCCACGCTTTACGATCCTTCCACGGGCGAGGCCATCGCCAGCGCCTCCACCAAGGACCTCGACCTAGGCGCCGCGCTCGAGTACGCCCGCCGCGAAGGTGGGCCCCGGTTGCGGGCCATGACCTTTGCGCAGCGAGGGAATCTCTTGACCGAGATGTCTAAGGCCATCCACGCCCAGCGCGCGGAGCTCTTGGAGATTAGCGCGCGCAACACCGGCACCACCCTGCGTGACAGTAAGTTTGACATCGACGGCGCCACGGGAACCCTGGCGGCCTACGGTGATCTCGGCCGCGAACTCGGAGATCGCACCTTCCTGCTCGACGGGGATGGCATGCAAGTGGGCCGTTCGCCGCGCTTCCACGGCCAACACATTCAAGTCCCCCTGCGGGGTGTGGCGATTCACATCAACGCCTTCAACTTCCCCGCCTGGGGCTTCGCAGAGAAGTTGGCTTGTTCCTTTCTGGCGGGTGTCCCCGTGCTCACCAAACCCGCCACGAGTACCTCGCTCCCAAGCCATCGGGTGGCGGAAATTGTGGTCGACTCGGGGTTGTGCCCCAAAGGCAGCTGGTCGTTCCTGTGCGGAAGCGTCGGTGACCTGCTCAGTCACGTCAACGCTCAGGACGTGATTGCTTTCACCGGCAGCGCCAAGACCGCCCGCCGCATTCGCGGGCATGAGCGCGTGATCGAACAGTCCACTCGCGTCAATGCGGAAGCCGATAGTCTGAACGCTATGGTCGTCGGTCCGGATGTTGAAGTGGGTTCCGATACATGGGATCTGTTCATCCGCGAATTGACCCGTGAGATGACCCAGAAGACGGGCCAAAAGTGCACCGCCACCCGTCGCGTGTTCTTGCCAGACGGATTGATCGAGCCCGTGCTCGAGACATTGAAAGACACCCTGGCCGAATTTCCCGCCGGGTCAGCCCATGATGAGAACGTGCGAATGGGCCCGCTTTCCACACCATCGCAATTCCCCGACGTGGTCGATGCCCTCAAGCAACTCTGCGCCGTCTGTGAAATCGCCCTGGGGTCCATTCCCGACGGAGATGGATCGGATGGAGCGGTCTTTGAACCGGTGGTGCTCGTCTGCCGCGATCCAAAGAACACTCCGCTTGTGCATGAACTTGAGGTCTTCGGTCCGTGCGTGACGCTCATGCCCTACTCGGGCAACGCCACTGAAGGCGGAGACCTGGTGGCCCTCGGCAATGGCTGTCTGGTGGCCACTGCTTACTCCGACGACCTTGCGTTCACCCGCGAGTTGCTATTCGAGCTCGCGCCTTGGAACGGACGCGTCCTGCTCGGCAGCAAGCGCGTCGCTGATCACTCCACCGGGCCAGGTGTGGTTCTGCCCTCTCTCGTGCACGGCGGCCCCGGCCGAGCGGGCGGCGGCCTTGAATTGGGCGGATTGCGTGGTTTGAATCTCTACCTGCAAACCTGCGCCGTGCAGGGCTCCCGTCCCGTCATCGAAAAAATTCTGGGCTAGCATATGAACGCATCTTCCATCGAAAAGGCCGTGGTCATCGGCGCGGGAACCATGGGACGCGGCATCGCTCAGGTGCTCGCGATGGCGGGTGTCCAAGCCACCCTCGTCGACTTGGATAGCGCCATGCTCGAGAGTGCCATGGCTCACGTGCGCGCCGCACTCGACAAGGGTGTCGAGCGGGGCAAGGTGAGCGCTGAAACGCGCACGCAAACCCTCACGCGGCTGTCCACGTCCACGGAGCTGGCCCCGGCCTGCGAAGGGGTTCAAGTCGCCATCGAGGCCGTGCCCGAGATCCTCGAGCTCAAGCGCAAGATCTTTGGGGATCTCGGCCACCGCTTGGGTCCCGACGTGTTGCTCGCCACCAATACCTCTTCGTTGCCGATCTCTGATATTGCCAGCGCGGCGCGTCACCCAGAGCGGGTCACCGGCATGCACTTTTTCAACCCGGTGCACATCATGAAATTGGTGGAGGTCGTGCGCGCGGCACAGAGCTCCGAAGAGGCCGTGGAAACTTCCATGGACCTGGCCCGGCGATTGGGCAAGGAGCCCATTTCCGTCAAGGACAGCCCGGGCTTTGCTTCCTCGCGCTTGGGACTCGTGATTGGCTTGGAGGCCATTCGCATGCTTGAAGGAGGTGTCGCCAGCGCCGAGGACATCGACAAAGCGATGACGCTCGGGTACGGCTTTCCCATGGGGCCCCTCAAGCTCACCGACCTAGTTGGGCTCGACGTGCGCCTCAAGATTGCCGAGTACCTCGCAACGGAAGTTGGAACGCACTTTGAGCCGCCGCAACTGTTGCGCGACAAGGTTTCCGCCGGCGAACTCGGCAAGAAGAGTGGTCGCGGCTTCTACGACTGGTAGAACGTTGCTGCAGCGGCTGGCTCGGCACCCGGCGCGCCCGCTTTGCAACCGGACTCCCCCAGGCCTTTGAAGCTCCCATGAAAGACACCCTACGAGTCATCCTACTGTTCGCCCTAGGCGCCTGCAGCACGGCTGTCACGACAGATGCGGATGGCGCTAGAGTCGCCGATCTCAATGCTCCCGTGTCGCTCCCAACGGGGGTGCATGATGTGCTTGCCGGGGCCAGCGAGATGAAACTCTTTGCCATTCACCCCTTCCTTCATCCGCCTGCGAAAGAGGATCGCGTCGATGCTGCGCTCTTCCACTTCTACACCATTCTCGGTCAAGCCTCGCTCTCTGAAGAGAGCATGCGCTGTGAACTCGTAGACACGCTCTACAAAGGAATCGAGGCGAGTCGAGGAGATGTAGCCATGTGCTTCAGTCCCAGACATGGTTTGCGTGCTGAGCACAAGGGTCACCAGGTGGACTTCGTGATTTGTTACGAGTGTCTCTCCATGGAGATTCACTTGGACGGCGTAAGGCACCGGGTACTCACCGGCCAAGCCGCCGGAGCCGCCTTGACGAAAATCTATGAAGGGGCCGGGCTATCGATCCACAGCGGCAAAGACACCGGCAGCGAGGACCGCTGAGTCCAAGTTCGACCGAGTCTCGCGCGCGCCGTCAGCGGCTCGCCCCACTATCAACGGCGCAATCCGCGGCGCCCTGCTTCTCCCGTACCAGGAGCCACCCGTTCAAATGCGGGTGCTTCCAAAACCTCGGGGGGCAATGCGTCGATCGCGGCTGCCAGGCGCGCTAGTTCGCCGTCAAGGCCCTGGTCTTCCAGTCTCGCGCGCAGTGTCGTCGCCGTCATGACTGGCGTAATGCCGAGCCCATCGAGGTTGGCTGCGGAAAGTGGCGCACGCTCAAAGCATGTCGTGATTG
>JBLIMI010000442.1:0-3965 GCA_047638655.1 Minisyncoccia bacterium
TTTTTCGTGGCCAAAAAACAGCGGGCTTGCCGCTTTGCACGATTTCGGTCACCGAGTTGTAGCCAGCCATACTGACCACCGCGTCACTTTGTGCGAGCAGGCGCGGGATGTCGTGATGGAAGGAGTGAACTTCCAATCCATTCAAGAGCCGAGCACGCCGTTTGATCGAGCGAGCTTCGCGCTTCGGGAAGAGCGGACCCTGCACGATGCAGGAATTCCACAGGGGCGGAGACTCCTCCAGCATGTCCAGGTAAGTGTGAATGCGCCCGACTCCGTCCTCACCCCCGCCGACCGTCACCAGCACGGTGGGGCGAATGCTCGGAATCGCCCGGGCGCTGTGCTCCGGGATTCGACGGACGACGTAGCCCGTGAACTCGATCTTGTCGCTCCACTCCTTGGGGAGCGAGTATTCGGTGCGGACGTCAAAGATGGCAGCGTCTCCGTAGACGACGAGCTTGGTGTAGAGGCTCCCAATGGCCTCGCGCATGTGGGCATGGCCCCATTCCTCGGCGACGACCTGAGGCTCGTCGAGGATGTCGCGCAAGCCGAGGAGAGTGGGAATTCCCGATTGCGTGGCTTCTTCAAGCACATCCGTCAACTCTCCACACAACCCAAGGGGTTGGTGGTCGACGATGATTAGCTGCGGCTCGAAGCAACGAAACGCCTCGCGCAATAGGCGGCGGCGTAAGTCCACGACTTTCTGCAGGTCGTCTCCCAATCCCCGGGGGATGTACTCTCCTAGGTCGCTCTTCGTGACCGAGGGCAGTTTGATGATGTCGACCCCGTCCGGGAGGGCGAAATGGGTCGCCACCGGGGAGCCGCTGGTGATCAATATCTGGACATTCGGCTCGGCCGCACGCAGAGCGGCAGCCAAGGTCAGGGTCCTGCGCAGGTGCCCGATTCCATAAGAATCGTGGCAATGCATCATCACACGCTTGCCTGTCAGGGGTGCTTTCTCCTGCGCTGCGTGGTTGTTTCTGTGGTCGATAGGCATACAAAAGCGGGCTCATTGACCCCGGCGAGGCCCAAGAGTGAGTGTTCTTGGGGTCTGGCGGGGTGCTGGAGAGTTCTCCGAACCCAATGCTATGCCAGCCAGGGATCTGGTCGCATGACGATGTCGCAATGCTTCTACGGTGGAACTCCCGGTAGGATTGGTGCAACGCGGCGCCGGCCCCCCCTGGGAATGCGGGGTAAATTTATCCCTGGTTGGTGCGCACTTGGGGCTTGGGCCGTGCGTCTATGGCGTGGCCTGCGCCACCCCCCCTCCCGGAAACCGATCCTCCCTTTATATAGACCAATGCGACAATTGCCTGCATCTACGCTAGTTCCTGCGCTCTTGGCGATCATTTCGCTCTCTGCTCCAGCCTCGGCAATGGGCAATCAGGCCTTTCTGACAGGGACCGTGGTGGACCCGATGGGGATGCCCGTTCCCAATGTCAATATCGACGTGCTCGGGATCGACGGAAACGATGATCCGACTGTCGTCAACGGCGGCACAGCCATGGACGGGACTTTCAACGTGCTGGTGGATCCTGAAGGGACCTACGAGGTGCGGTTTTTCGCGCCTCCGCCCCCCGTGTCGACGCTCCTGAACCTCTCGCTACCTAGCGTGCTCATCACGGGCACGACAAACTTGGGCACTGTGGTGCTCGAGGCCGGTGTGGCCATGTCCGGCACCGTGTTGGATCCCGGTGGTTCGCCCCTGGGAGGCGTGAACCTGGACATCCTCTACGCCGCGACTGGCGTGGAACTCCTGATCACCGGTGACACGACGAATGGTTCCGGTGTCTTCACCTTGGCCGTGCCCACGCAGCTTATCGATGTGCTGATGGACACGACACCGGTCGGGACCTCGATCGCGCCGCACTCGTTCCAGGCGGAGTCGCAGGTGGACTTTGATCTCGGCAACATTCAACTCGAGCCTGGGTTCTTGGTGACCGCCATTGTGCGGGACGCATCCAGCAGCCCCATTCAAAATGCGGATTACGACGTCTACGAGTCCTTGACGGACCGCAAGCTCTACACGCCGGGTGACAACACGAACTCCTCGGGCTTCGTCGACTTTGTCGTGCCGGCGGGAACTTACAACTTCGACGTGTGCCCTCCTCCGGGGGTGCTGGTGGTCGCGGATCAGCAACGGGACATTGCGATAGGATCCAATCACACCTTCGGCGTGGTGGTCTTGCAGCCCGGAGTTTTGCTCTCGGGCACGACGTTCTCGCACCTTGGTGTTGCCACGCCCTTTGTGGATGTAGATGTCAACATTGCCTCCAGTGGCGTGGGAATTCCGCTCTGCGCGGACAACTCGGATGCCAGTGGTGCCTTCGGGGTGGTGGTGCCCGCCGGAGCCACTTATGAAGTCATCTTTGACCCGCCTTACGCCGTTCCCCTGGGCCTGGATGTCCACAATCCGGTTGTGATCAATTCCAACACGGTCCTGAACAGCAACTTGCCCCGCAGGAGTTCTACTCGAGCACGGGCAGCGGAACCCCTGGCACGGGAGGTGTCGTTCCTAGTTTGACCACGGTGGGGGGCACCCCGCGCCTTGGGAACAGCAACTACACGCTCTACGTCAGCGGCGCGCGCGGTGGTAGCAAGGTCATCGTGAACATTGGCCTCGGTAGCTGCCCGGCCCTTCAGGGCTGGCAGTCCAATTACTCGACCTCCCGCGTGCGGGCCATCGTGTTGCTCATGCCAGGCGCCCCCGGAAGCGCAGGAACTGGATTCGGCGAGATTCCGATCCCGGTCCCGACCAACGCGAACTTTGTGGGCCTCTCCATCTTCTCTTCGGCGCGGGTGATCGATCCCCAAGCGGTGGGCGGACTCGCCTACACGCCCGAACTCTGCACCGCGATCGCCCCTTAATTCCACCAGGTATGCGCAGCGGTCTTCGATGGGTCTTGGTTGGGGTCTTTGCATCCACCTTCGCGGTGGGGTGCAGTGATCGCCTTTCGCTGGACGGATTCCCCACGATTTTTGGGGAGTTCGAGGGCAGTGATGATCCCGGTGCACCCACACCGGCCGAGCAGACTCCCCTCGGTCTCGATTCCGCGGTTGGAGGTGATGGCGTCATCCGCATCGAATGGCGTGCGCCCTCCGAAACAGGGCCGGTTCCCGAGTTGGCGATCTTGCTCGAAGATGAGGCGGGTGCACCCTTAGGGCAGAGCCCGTACTCGGTTGTTGCCGGTACCACCCACTTGGTGATTGCAGGGTTTGCCAACGGACAGTTGATCGAAGCGCAACTCGGGCTCCGGCCGTCAGCGGGAGAGCCCTACTCTTCCGTCGGGCAGACGCTGAGCGTTCGCACGGGCGCACCCATGTATGTAGATGTGGCCGCGGCGCCCGGCGGCAGCGGTACCTCGCCCGGTTCGCCCATCAACGACCTGATCCTGGCGGTGCTGATCGTTTTCTCCAACGGAGGAGGCAACCTCTGGGTGGCCGCGGGAGAGTACGAAGACGTCTCCTTGCCGCTCTTTGCTGGCGTGGACATCTACGGTGGTTTTGCTGGGGATTTTGATCTGGCATCGCGCGACACCGTGGTCCACCCCACGCGCTTCAACGCCCTGCCCGACTTGCCTGTGGCTTCGCTCTTGAACGCGGGTAGCCTCTCCATCCTCGACGGGATCCACTTGCTCGGCAACGGCATCGCCAGCATCGGCATTGAAGTCGAGGACTCTCCTTTTGAAGGTCGCAAGTTAAAAATTTCGGACTGCAAGCGTGGCATCAAGTTGCGCCGTGGACCGTTTGCGGACTCGGTGGACATGCTGTTCACGGCGTGCCACTCAACCCACAACGAGCTTCAAGGCTTGTCAGGCGAAGGGCCCTTGAAAATCTATGTGGACGGCTGCTCATTCACGGGCAATGGCCAGGAAGGGTTGGAAATGGCCGCTTGGCTAGCCCCTGAAGGCGAAACGCTGCGGATGGACCTACGCGATTGCTCGTTCACCGGGAACGGTGGAGAAGGT